>NZ_JAESIH010000019.1 GCF_016756745.1 Aminivibrio sp. | reverse complement strand
ACAGACACTCAGGATGACAGACCTTGAGGTTCCGCTCAGGTTGACAAGCCGTCTCGATCCCTTGTTTATGCTCAGGCTCTTTCGCTGTACAATAGGTTCCGGGAAAATGTTAAGAGAAGTCGTATTTCTTGACACCCCAAGAACCTCTGTTACTATATTGTGGTTGCGATGGGGTGTAGCCAAGCGGCAAGGCAGCGGACTTTGGATCCGCCATCGCTGGTTCGAATCCAGCCACCCCAGCCAGACAGCATTGAGGAAGGGGACCAGGAGCGGCTCCCTTTTTTTGTCGTTGCCTAAAATTTACACACAAAGGTGTTGATTCTCTTGTCAGGCTCTGAAGGAGTCACAGGGGCTCTGGTTCTCGCGGCGGGGAAAGGAACCAGGATGAAGAGCGACCTCCCGAAGGTTTTGCTTCCTGCCCTTGACCAGCCGGTTCTTTTTTACGTCCTCCGTGTTCTCGAACGGCTCGGGGCCGCCGGATCGGTGAACGCCTCGGCGGTCGTGGTGGGGCACAAGGGGGAGATGGTCAGGGACTATCTTTCCGATGAGTGGCCCGGAACGGTCCCCATCTGGCAGCACCAGCAGCTCGGCACGGGCCATGCCGTCCAGATCGCCAAGGAGTGGTGGGCCGGTTTCGACCATCTGCTCGTCCTTCCGGGGGATGTTCCCCTGCTCACCGAAGCCGCCCTCGCCCGCCTGGTGGAGGACCACAAAAAGGAAGGGGCGGACTGTTCGTTCATCAGCTTCCGCGCCCTCAACCCCTACGGTTACGGAAGGGTCGTCCGGTCGGAGAACGGGGTGTCCATAGTGGAAGAGAAGGACGCCTCGGAGGAGCAGAAGCTCCTCTCGGAAGTCAACAGCGGCGTCTACATTTTCAGGGTCTCCTCCCTTCTTCCCCATATTTACCGTCTTGACAACGAAAACGCCCAGGGAGAATACTATCTTCCCGACATCATCGCCATGATGGTTCGGGACGGCATGATCGTCCGCCCCGTGAATTCGGGAAGCGAGGACGAGTTCCGGGGCATCAACACCCCCCGGCAGCTTGCCGAGGCGGTTTCCCTGATCCGGGAGGCCGTAGTGGAAGCCCATCTCGCGGCGGGCGTCAGGATGCTGGACCCGTCGTCGGTGTGGATCGGCCCCAGGGTGACCATCGCGGAGGACGTTTCCGTGGACCCCTTCGTGCAGATCTGGGGCCGTACGTCCATCGGCAGGGGCAGCCGCATCGGCGGTTTTTCCGTCCTCAGGAACATGACCCTGGGGTGCGGGGCCGAGGTGGTGAGCCACGCCGTCCTCAGCGACAGCACCCTTGGGGACGGTGTGAAGGTCGGGCCCTTCATCGTTATCCGGGACGGGTCGGTGTTCGCCGAAAAAGCCCAGGGGGGCAAGTTCGTTGAAATCAAGAAATCCCGCATCGGCAGGGGGAGCAAGGTGCCCCATCTCGCCTACATGGGGGATGCCGCGGTGGGCGAGGAGACCAACATCGGCGCGGGGACCATCACCTGCAACTACGACGGGGTGAAAAAGAACCCCACGGTGATCGGCGACCGGTGCTTCGTGGGCAGCGACACCATGCTTGTGGCGCCGGTGACCCTGGGAGACGGCGCTACAACGGCGGCGGGATCGGTGGTCACCCAGGATGTGCCTGAGGGGGCTCTCGCGGTCGGCCGGGCGCGGCAGCGGAACATCGAAGGATGGGCTGAGAGAAAAAGGAGAACGGCGAATGGAGGACACCAGAAATGATGGGGACCAACACGCGGGATCTGATGATCTTTTCCGGAACGGCTCATCCGTCCTTTGCGCGCAGAATCTGCAGTGAACTGGGGATCGAGCTTTCCCGGGCGAAGCACTTCCGCTTTTCCGACGGAGAGATCGGTCTTTCCATAGAGGAGAGCGTCCGGGGAGCGGATGTTTTCGTCGTGCAGCCCACCTGCAACCCGGTGAACGAGAACCTGGTGGAGTTGCTGATCATGATCGATGCCCTGAAGCGGGCGTCGGCCTTCCGGATCAACGTGGTCTGCCCCTACTTCGGCTATGCCCGGCAGGACAGGAAGACCAAGCCCAGAGACCCCATCTCCGCCAAACTTATGGCCAACCTGCTCACCGGCGCCGGGGCGGACAGGGTTATTTCCGCCGATCTTCACGCCGGGCAGATCCAGGGCTTTTTTGACATCCCCCTGGACCATCTCACGGGTATGCCCCTCCTGGGGAGCTATTTCAAGGAGAACATCGCCGAGAGCCAGGCCAGCGGCTCCCTGGTGGTGGTGGCCCCCGACGTGGGGGGGGTGGTCCGGGCCAGGAAGTTCGCCGGCAGCCTGAAGGCCGACCTCGCCATCGTGGACAAACGCAGGTCCCACGAAGTGGCCAACCTCTGCGAGGTTATGGACATCATCGGCGACGTCAGCGGGAAGACCGCCGTCCTGGTGGACGACATCATCGACACCGCCGGCACCATCTGCAACGCCGCCGCCCTCATAAAGGATCGGGGAGCGGTGAAAGTTTTCGCCTGCGCCACCCACGGCGTGCTTTCGGGGCCTGCGCTGGAGCGCCTCGAGAATTCGGGGATCGACAAGGTCGTTTTGACCGACACAATCCCATTGCTTGAGAGCAAGAAATCGGATAAAATCATTCAATTGTCAATAGCCCCCCTTTTCGCGGAAGCCATTTTGAGGGTCCACAGCGACCGTTCGGTGAGCAGCCTCTTCGACTAGGCTGTCGTAAATTTCCTGCTTCCGCAGCGGGGATCGTATTTTAAGGAGGATGTGTCGGTTATGTCGGAAATTGTGAAGGTAGTTCTTGAAGCACGGGAAGGAAAAGGCAAGGAAGCCTGCAGCAAACTGCGCCCTGCGGGGTATGTGCCCTGCGTCGTGTATGGTCCCGATTATCCCGAGTCCGTCGCTGCGAAGGTGAAGCTCTCCGATATCTCGAAAGTCGTCGCTTCCGGCCACTGGGAAACCCAGACCATGCTTCTCACCCTGCCCGGCGGCAAGGAAGAGATGGGCATCATGAGGGAAGTCCAGAAGGACATCCTCAACGGAAAGATTCTTCACGTGGACTTCATGCAGCTCGTGCAGGGACACAAGATCACCGTGAACGTGCCCGTGGAGCTGATCGGCCGCGATGTTTGCGCCGGAGTGAAGCTCGGCGGCGTTATCGACCACCTCCTCCATGAAATTTCCATGGAAGTGCTTCCCGGTCAGATCCCCGATTCCGTGGCGGTGGACGTCTCCTCCATGAAGCTCGGCGCCCAGGTCCACGTGAAGGATATCGCCGTTCCCCAGGGAGCTTCCGTCCTCTCCGACCCCGACGAAGTCGTGGTCACCGTGATGATCCCCAGGGGCATCTCCGAGGCCGAGGAAACGGGCGAGGAGCAGAAGGAAGTGGAAGTCGTCGGCAAGGGCAAGGGCAAGGACGAGGAGGAGTAATCCCGGTTGAAGATCATCGCCGGATTGGGCAATCCCGGGCCGGAGTACGTCTTTTCAAGGCACAACGCGGGATGGCTCGTGGTGGATCACCTTGTGGGCCGGTTTTCCTGCGGAACCCCGAGGATGCAGTTTTCCTCCATGGCCTGGACCCATTTCCGAAACGGGGAAAAACTTCTTCTCCTCAAGCCGCTGACCTACATGAACCTCAGCGGCAGGGCCGTCCGTGAGGCGGTGGACTATTTCTCCCTCTCCTGGGAAAACGACGTCCTCGTGGTATACGACGACGCGGCCCTTCCCTACGGGAAGCTCCGGCTGCGGAAGAAAGGCTCCGCGGGAGGCCATAAGGGGATGCAGTCCGTCCTCGGGATGGCGGGTACCCTGTATGTCTGCAGGCTGCGGGTCGGCGTGGGGGCAGCCCCCGGAGAGAACATGGTGTCCTGGGTCCTCGGGTCCTTTTCGGCCGGTGAGCGGTCGGGTTTGCCCGACCTTCTCGACAGGGCCGCCGACGCTGTGGAGCTCTGGTGTACCGAAGGCGCCGACAAGGCGATGAATGCGATCAACGCAACGGTCTGACGAGGCGGCGGGATACCCGTCGCCTTTTCGCAGGATGGAGATGTCATGAGAAACGCCTCCGCCCCCGCGGGTAACAGAATCTGGGATCTCGACGAACGTCTCTGGACGGGAGGCACCGCTCTTCACCTTCCCCTCGACGGCGCGGCCCGGTGCTGGGTCTGCAGAAACCCCGCTTCCCCCGCCCTTCTTGTCTTTCCCGACACGAAACAGGCTGCCATGTTCTGCTCCGACTGGGAGACCCTCTTTCCCGGAGAGCGGGTCCGGCTGCTGCACGAAATTCCCCTGACACCTCACGGTGTGACGGACAGGGCCCTCCCCGTCCAGCGGGGGGAAACTCTCGCCCGGTGGAGGGAAGAAGGGGGCATCCTCGCGGCGAGCGGGGGCGCCCTTCTCGGCCCGGTGTACAAGGGCAGCAGGGACATCCGCATCACCACCGGGAAGGAGTACCGCCGGGAGAACCTTCTCGACTGGCTCGTCCATGCCGGGTACGAGCGGTCCGACATCGTCTGGGCGCCGGGACAGTTCATCTTCCGGGGGTACATTCTGGACGTGTTCGACCCCGCCTATGCCCATCCCCTCCGGTTCGAGTTTTTCGACGAAACCGTCGAAAGCGTGCGCAGCTTCTCTCCGCGCACCCAGACCAGCGTGGGCTTGCTGGACGAGGCCGACATCCACTCCCTCAGCACGTCGAAGGAAGCTTCCCTGTTCTCCTTTTTCCCCGAAAACGCCGTCTCCGTTTTCTTCGAGCCGGCGAAGATCGAAGTGTCGGCCGGCTCCTACGCTCTGCTCTGGAAGGACATCGTGGAGGCCGAAGGCAGGGGCGCCGCTCTTCCCGGCTGGAACGAGATTTTCCTGCGCCTCGCGTCCCGGCCCAGGCTCAGGGTCACCGCGTCGGCATCCTTCTCCGAGGCCGGTGTGAACCTGGAAGAGATTCCCCCTTTTCGGGGCAACATGGACAAGTTCCGGTGGATGTGCGACTCCTGGAAGAAGGACGGCTATTCCCTCTTCCTCGCCACGAAGAACCGGCGCATTCTCTCCTTCGGCGAGGAGGCTTCCGTTCATCCCGTGGACGGCACCCTCTCGAAAGGGTTTCTCGATCCCGAATCCCGGATCGCCTACATTTCCGACCTCGAGCTGGCGGGAATATCGGAAAAGATCACCGGCCCGGGCATGCTCTCCGCTCCTCCGCGGGAGTGGAGCGACCGGCTCTCGGAAGGGCAGCTCCTGGTCCACGAGGACTATGGCCTCTGCGTCTTCCGGGGTTCCGAGGAGGTTACCGTGGCCGGGGAGGTGATGGACAGCCTCATCCTCGAGTTCGACGGAAACCGGCGGCTGTTCCTTCCCGTCCTCCAGCTCCACAAGATCACCCCTCTGCCGGACCATATGAGCGGCGACGTGCGCCTCGACTCCCTCCGGGGCGTGAAGTGGAAAAAGAGCGTGGCCAAAACGAGGGAGCGGGTGCAGCAGGAGGTCAGGGGGCTGCTGGAGCTTTATGCAAAACGGGAGCTGGCGGAGGGCTTCGCCTTTCCGCCTCCCGACGGTCTGTACCGCGAGTTCGAGGAGGCCTTCCCGCACGTGGAGACCAAAGACCAGCTCACCGCCTGCGCCGAGGTGGCCGCCGACATGGAGCGTCCCTACCCCATGGACCGGCTTCTCGTGGGCGACGTGGGCTACGGCAAGACAGAGGTGGCCGCCCGGGCGGCCTTCAAGGCCGTCCAGGGAGGAAAACAGGCGGCTGTGCTCGTTCCCACCACCATCCTCGCCCAGCAGCACTACATGTCCTTCTCGGCCCGCATGACGGGTTTCCCGGTGAACGTGGCCCTGCTCTCCAGGTTCTCGTCAAAAAAAGAGCAGCGCATGGTGCTGGAGGCAACCGCGTCCGGAAGGGTGGATATCCTCATCGGGACGGCGCGGATGCTCCAGAAGGACGTGGTCTTCAAAGATCTCGGCCTCATCGTCGTGGACGAGGAGCACCGCTTCGGCGTCCTGTCCAAGGAAAAGCTCAAGGAGGCCCGGGAGAACGTGGACGTGCTCATGCTCTCCGCCACTCCCATTCCCCGGACCCTGGCCCTCTCCCTGAAGGGCATGAGGAGCATCTCCCTGCTCAATGAACCGCCCCGCAACCGGATGCCGGTCATCACGGCGGCGGGCCCATGGAACACAGGAATAGTGAAATCGGCCGTCGCCAGGGAGCTGGAGCGGGGCGGGCAGGTTTTCTACGTGTCCAACCGGATCTACCGGCTTGACGAGCGGGCATCCTTCCTGCGGAAGCTCTTTCCCTCCGCTTCCCTCGGGATCGCCCACGGCAGGATGAAGGAAAACGAGCTTGAAGAGACCATGCTGAAATTTTATAATGGAGAGATTGATATCCTTCTCTGTACCACGATCATCGAGAGCGGCCTGGACGTTCCCGGAGCCAACACGCTCATCGTGGAGGACTGCCAGGAGCTCGGACTCGCCCAGATGTACCAGCTCAGGGGCCGTGTCGGCCGGAGGGAGGAATCTTCCTTCGCCTACTTCCTCTACCCCGAGGGGCACCCCCTGGGGAAGGAGACCCTCGAGCGACTGGACGCCATCACGACCCTCAACGAGGGGGGGGCAGGATACGATCTCGCCCTGGAGGATCTCCGGATCCGGGGAAGCGGCGACCTGCTGGGCACGTCCCAGCACGGCAGCGAAAGGGGCAGGGCGGACTCGTACCTGTACTACGCCATGCTGGAGGAGGAAATAGCGAAGCTCCGGGGGACCCTCCCGTCCTCGGCGGAGGTGGCGGTCGATATTCCGTGCCTCATCCCGGCCTCCTACATCCCCCAGGAGACCATCAGGATCGCCCTCTACCGCAGGCTGCTCCGGGTCGACGGTCCCGAGGATCTTCGGGAGCTCGAAAAGGAAGTGCTGGACAGGTTCGGTCCCCTGCCGCCCCCCCTGAAGAATCTCTTTTCAGTATCTTTGCTGCGGTCACGGGGCGGAAAGTATGGTATCTTGTCTGTGGAATGCGGGAAAAGAGATACTGTCCTTCGGGGCAGGGGCCCTGTGTTCGACGATCTGAAAAAAAGAAAGAACTGGTATGCATCGGAGGGAAAGATTACGGGCCCGGGCGGATCCGCGGGCCTGGCCGATGTGCTTCATGCCCTCCGTCACGGAAAGCAGGTGCGGTGAATGAACGAAAACTGCGGCAGCGCCTTCGGGGAGCTCGTGTCGGTGATGAGCCGCCTCCGGGCTCCGGGCGGGTGCCCCTGGGACAGGGAGCAGACCCTCGAAAGCCTGCGCGCCTATATCGTGGAGGAAGCCTACGAGCTCGTGGATGCGGTGACGAGGAGCGACAGCGACGACATCCGGGAGGAGTGCGGCGACGTGCTGCTTCAGGTGGTTTTCGTGTCCCAGATAGCCTCGGAGATGGGCCTTTTCTCAGTTGAAGACGTGATCCGGGGGCTGGTGGAGAAGCTGGTCCGCAGGCACCCCCATGTGTTCGGCCATGCCCGGGCCGACTCGAGCGGCGACGTGCTGCGGAACTGGGAGCAGATCAAGACCGGCGAAAAGGAAAACAAAAAAAAGAAGGACACCTCCCTCCTTGCGGGTGTGCCGGAGGGCATGCCCCCCCTGGCCAAGGCCTACCGGATCCAGGGCAAGGCGGCCCACGTGGGTTTCGACTGGCCGAAGGGCGATCTATCCCCCCTGTATGGTAAAGTGGAGGAAGAAATGACCGAGCTCCGGGAAGCGGCAGAGGACGGAGCTCCTGAAAAAATAGAGGACGAGATGGGCGACCTTCTCTTCGCCGCCGTCAACCTTGCCCGTCACCTCGGCGTGAACCCCGACTCCGCCCTGGGAAGGGCCAACAGGAAATTCACCGGGCGGTTCCGGCGGGTGGAGCAGTACGTGGCGGAGGATGCCCGGCCCTGGAGCGAATATACTCCGGAAGAGCTTGACCGGCTCTGGGAAGAGGCGAAGTCTTCGCCTCTCGCGGCGGATTGAGAACAAAAGCACGGGAAATAACAAAATCAGTATGGAGGAGAAAAGTAGATGACGAACGAAAAAAAGAACAAGGCAGCGACTCCGGCCCCTCCGGCCGAAGCGGCGAAAGTACAGGAGGCGCCCGAAGCGGTAACCGCCGATTCCTCCGCATCCCACAGGGTGCCCCGCAAGGTAGGCATCACCGACACGACTCTCCGGGACGGGCACCAGTCCCTTATGGCCACCCGCATGAGCATCTCGGACATGACCCCCGTCGTGGAGATGATGGACGAGGTGGGCTTCCACTCCATGGAAGTCTGGGGCGGAGCCACCTTCGACACCTGCATGCGCTTTCTCGACGAGGACCCCTGGGAGAGGCTCCGCACCCTCCGTAAGCTCTTCAAGAAGACGAAGCTCCAGATGCTCCTCCGGGGCCAGAACGTGGTGGGATACCGCCACTACGCCGACGACACCGTCCGGGAGTTCGTAAAGCGGGCCGTTGGCAACGGCCTTGACATCATCCGGGTGTTCGACGCCCTCAACGACCTCCGGAACATGGAAGTGGCAGCGGACCAGATCAAGAAGGAAGGGGCCCACCTGCAGCTTGCCTTCTCCTTCACCCTGTCCCCGGTGCACTCCCTCGACGCCTTCGCCAAGCTCTCCCGGGAGATGAAGTCCATGGGCGCCGACTCCATCTGCATCAAGGACATGGCCGGCATCATCAGCCCCGTGGAGACCGCCGCCCTCGTCAGGACCATCAAGAAGGAGACCGGTCTCCCCGTGCAGATTCACTCCCACTACACCAGCGGCATGGCCTCCATGGCCTATTTCGCCGGTCTCGAGGCGGGCGCCGACGTGGTGGACTGCGCCATCTCCCCCTTTGCCCAGGGCACCAGTCAGCCCCCCATCGAATCCCTGGTGGCGGGCATGAAGGGCGGGGAGTTCGACACGGACATCGACCTTAAAAAGCTCGTCCCCATCGCTAACCACTTTAAGAAAGTCCGGGAGAAGTACTCCAAGATCTTCGTCGACCTCGGCGGCGTGGACATCAACGTCCTCATGTACCAGATCCCCGGGGGCATGTACTCCAACCTGATCAGCCAGCTTAAGGACCAGAATGCCCTTCACCGGCTGCCCGAAGTGCTGGATGAGGTTCCCAGGGTCCGGAAGGAAATGGGCTATCCTCCCCTCGTCACCCCCACCAGCCAGATCGTGGGCACCCAGGCTACCCTCAACGTCCTCGTGGGCGAGCGCTGGAAGATCGTTCCAAAGGAAGTGCGCAGCTACTTCCTCGGCCAGTACGGCAAGCCGCCCGCAGAGCTGGACCCGGAGATCCAGAAGAAAGTCATCGGCGACGAGATTCCCATTACCTGCAGGCCCGCCGAGAACATCGCCCCCGAACTTGAGGCGGCCGCGAAGGCCGTGGAGCCCTGGATCCTCCAGCCGGAGGACGTGCTCAGTTATGTTCTGTTCCCCGCCGTGGCGAAGGATTTCCTCATGCGGAAGTTCGCCCGGGAGATGAAGGTGGACGTTGGCGTGTCCGAACTGGTGGACGGTGCGGGGTATCCCGTATAGCAGAGTGAAAGGCGGCGACGAACCGGTTCTATGACGAATATTAACGTAAATGACACGGTTGAGACGGGGTTTTCCATCAAGGAGGTAGAGTTTTCGGACTTAGACTCCATGTCCCGGTTTGCCGGGAAGGATGACGAAAACATCGCCGCCATCGAAGAGCGATATCCCGTCCGGCTTGTCGTGAGGGGCAACCGGGTCGCGGTGCGCGGCCCGGACGGAGGAGTGGTGGACATGGTCCATTCGCTTCTGGAGCAACTCCACACGATCGCCGGGAAGGGGCACCTTCTCCATCTGGCCGACGTGCGCTACGCCATGGACATGATAGCGGAGAGGGGGTCGGTGGATCTCGCTCCCCTCTTCTCCGAGGTCATATGCACTACCGCCCGGGGAAAGCCCATCAGGGCGAAGACCGAGGGGCAGAGAAAATATCTCGAGGCGGTGCGGAACAACCACATCGTTTTCGCCATCGGACCGGCAGGCACGGGCAAAACGTACCTGGCGGTCTGCCATGCAGTGGCCCTCCTCAAGGCGGCGGCTATCAGCCGCATCGTCCTCGTTCGCCCGGCGGTGGAGGCAGGCGAAAGTCTCGGCTACCTTCCCGGCGACCTCCGGGAAAAGGTGGAGCCCTATGTCCGCCCCCTCTACGACGCCTTTTACGACCTCCTGTCCCCGGAGCGGTTCTTGCGCTACGTGGACAAGGGCGTCATCGAAATCGCCCCCCTCGCCTACATGAGGGGGCGAACCCTCAACGACAGTTTCATCATTCTCGACGAGGCCCAGAACACCACCCCCGAGCAGATGAAGATGTTCCTTACCCGCCTCGGCTTCGGGTCCAAGGCGGTCATCACCGGCGACATCACCCAGGTGGACCTGCCCGCAGGCAAGCAGTCTGGCCTCAGGCAGGTGAGGGACATTCTCTACGGCATCGATGGCATCGAGTTTTTCTACCTCACCCATTCCGACGTGGTGCGCCACGAAATCGTCCAGCAGGTGGTGAAGGCTTACGAGCGTTATGAGCAGCAGCGGGAACAGTCAGACTAGGAACCTCTTCAGCCAGGTAAAAAAGAAGGGTTTTACCGCCTTCGTGACGGAGCAGTATCCCCTTTTCCGCACATCCGGCGTGCTCATCCTCATCGTCTTCGCCCTGTCCATCGTCCTTCTGCGCTGGGTCCTCACCGACAGGGTCAACGGATTTGTCCTCGGGGAACCCTCCCCCCGGTCGTACTTCGCCCTCTACCCCATGAGCTACCGCGACGACGATGGTACCCGGGTGCTCCGCTCCCGGGTGGGGGAGACCGTGGCGGGAGTGCTCGTGAGGGACGGCGCGGCCATGGACCGCCTCATCGTCAAGATCGAGGCCATGGCTAAGGGAGACGTCGCCTCCCTTTCCCTGTCGCCCGGCCTCACCGAGCTGCTGGAGAGCCTGCCCGAGGACGGCCGGAAGAAGATCCTCACCGAGGCCGCCAGGATCAGCAGCGACTTTCTCAAGAGCGCCGGCGGCGACACCGTGCCCCTGACTCCCGCTCCGGAGCTTATCTGGAAGGAAATAGAGAAACTTTCCCTCCCCATGGAGGAGAACAACGTCATCTTCCAGATTCTCGACGAGATCCTCCATCCTCTCACCCGAATTGACAACGACCTTACCGAGACCCTCCGGGGCGAGCTCGCCGAATCCCTCCAGCCCGTGGAGCGGACCGTGGCTCCCGGAGACGTGCTCATCGAAAAGGGGCAGACTGTGACCCCCCAGGTGGCCCGAATACTCAAAATGCAGGGATATTCCCAGATGACTTTTCCCTGGAAGCAGATTCTCTTTGCCCTCCTCGCCCTTCCCTTCTGGCCCCTCTGGGTGCTTCTGCAGACCACCTTCAGGCCGTCGGCCAGGCAGAACATCCCCTGGCTCTACCTGTCGTTCGTCGTGGGGCTGAGCTGGGTGGTGGAGTACTTTTCGTCCATGTTCAACGTCCAGGGAATGGGCAGCCTTTTCCTCGCCGGATGCGCCTACCTCACCCTGCCTCCCGGGCTCGCCCTTCCCGTGGTCATGGGGGGAAGCATCCTCGGGGGCATCGTGGTCACAGGGCTCTCGGCGCTGCACGTGGTGCTCGTCTCCCTCATGGGGATCATCAGCTCCCTGGCGGGCTACCACCTGCTGCGGGAAGTCCATTCCAGGGGGCACCTCTGGCGGCAGCTTTTTCTTCTGGGCCTGATCCAGGCGGGAGTGGGGCTCTTCATCCGGTGGGCCTTCGACCTCGGCATCTATCCCGAGCTGCTCCTCTACCTTCTTTTGGGCAACGCCGGGTGGAGCACCCTGGTCATCGCCGTTCTTCCCCTGCTGGAGAACACCTTCGACGTTCTCTCGCCCCTCCGCCTCATGGAGCTCAGCCACCCGTCCAACCCCCTGCTCAAAAAGCTCCAGATCGAGGCGCCGGGAACCTACCACCATTCCCTGATGCTCGGAACCCTGGCGGAGGTTGTAGCGGACAAACTCGGCATGAACTCCAACCTGCTCAAGGCGGGAGCCTATTTCCACGACATCGGCAAGCTCCGGCGCCCCCAGTTCTTCGTGGAGAACCAGATGGGCAATGTGAACATCCACGACGAACTCAAGCCGTCCCTCTCGGCGCTGGTGATCATCGCCCACATCCGGGAAGGCCTTGAACTGGCGGAGGAGTACCACCTGCCGGAGATGATCCGCGCCTTCATTGCGGAGCATCACGGCACCACCTGTCTCTCCTACTTCTACAGGAAAGCCCGGAGAATGGGCCTTTCCGTCCCTCGGGACCAGTTCTGCTATCCCGGTCCCCGTCCCCGGACGAGGGAAACGGGCCTGCTCATGCTCGTGGATTCCATAGAGGCGGCGGTGAGGGCCGAGATGAGGGCCTCCACTTCCGTCCCCGACCTTGAGAAGACCATCGAGGGTGTGGTGGAGGCGAAGTTGTCCGAAGGCCAGCTCGACGACATCGACTTCACCATCCGCGACCTGGCCGTGATCCGGCAGACGTTGCTTTATGCGTTCCAGTCAATGTATCATACTCGGAAGGTCAAGGAGATTCAGGACAAGGACCAGCTCGAACAGAAACTGAACAAACAGGAGGAAGAATCAATTGAAGGTTCACTTGCGTCTCGATAACAGCGAAGACGCCGATCCCGCAAGTAGTCCCCCCTTAGGGGACATGCTGACAGCTGCGGACGGCGTACTTTCGGCCGCCCTGCAGGAACTCGCCCTGCCCGGAATCCTTCCGCCGAGTGCGGAAATTTCGATCACCCTTCTCTCCCTCGAGGAAATGGAAGAGCAGAACAGGCTTCACAGGGGACTTTCCGAACCGACGGACGTCCTTTCTTTTCCCCTGTGGGAGGAAGACGGGGAGTTCCGCCCTGAAAAGGGAATGCCCGTTCTTCCCCTTGGGGACATCGTCATCTGCCCGGAGTACGTGCGGATGAACGCCCCCTCGGAACAGGCCTTTCTCGAAGAAATGGCCCTGATGGTCGCCCACGGCTTCCTTCACCTGTTGGCCTGGGACCACGACACCGACGAAGGGAGAACGGCCATGGAAGCAGCCCAGGAAAAAATCCGCCGGGCCCTCCTCGATGCCGTGAAGGCCGGCGAAGGGAGCGTGGAGAAGTGAACGTGCCGCTCACGGAGTCGATCCTCCTGCTGATTCTGCTGCTCGCCCTCTCCGCGTTTTTCAGTGCCTCGGAGACGGCCATCACGTCCTCCGGCCGGGGGAAAATTCTGGCCCTTATCGAGCGCTACCCCTACCAGAAGCGATTCTTCGACTGGCTGCTCCTGGATATCCAGAGAGCCCTCACTATCGTCCTCATATCGAATAATCTGGTGAACATCGCCGCCAGCGCCGTGGCCACGTCCCTGGCCATCATGCTCCTGGGCCAGAGCGGACTCATCGTGTCCGTCGGTGTCATGACGGTGCTCATTGTGGTCTTCGGCGAGATTTTCCCCAAGAGTGTGGCCATCGTCCGGTCTGATGTCGTCCTCGCGTACTCCCTGCCGCTGCTCAGGCTGCTCGATATCATTCTCGCCCCCTTCCTGTGGGTCATGCTCCATGTGGTCAACGGTCTCGGGGTGATCTTCAAGGTGGACCTCAAGGCGCGGCACCCCTTCGTCACCAGGGAAGAATTCGAGCAGATGGTCAACATGGGCGAGGAGTCGGGCGCCCTGGAGGAAGTGGAGCGGAAGATGATCCACGGCATCATCTCCTTCGAGGAGACCCGGGTCTACGAAATCATGGTCCCCCGAACGGACATGGACGCCGTTTCCTCCGATGCCACCGTGTGCGAAGCCATGCGTATCTTCCAGGAGCACGGCCACAGCCGGGTTCCTGTCTTCGACGAAAGCCCCGACGACATCGTGGGCATTCTTTACGTCAAGGACACCATCCCCAGCCTCCTTGAGGGAGACCTTTCCGTGCCCGTATCGTCCATCATGCGCCAGGCCCTCTTTGTCCCCGAAAGCATGAGGGTGGTGGAACTCTTCAACACCATGAAGGGGCGCCATGTCCACATGGCCATCGTGGTGGACGAATACGGCGGCGTGGCGGGCATCGCCACCCTCGAGGACCTGCTCGAGGAGATCGTGGGCGAGATCCAGGACGAGTACGACAAGGAAAAACCCACCCTTCTCCCCGAGGAGGACGGATCCTATCTCGTCCAGGGGCACCTCGGTCTCGAAGACCTCAGCGACTTTCTCGGCTCGTCCTTCGAGTCCGAGGATGCCGAGAGCCTCGGCGGGCTGGTCCTCTCCATCTCCGGGGATTTCCCCTCCCCCGGGGAGAAGGTCCATTACACGTCCCATTCGGACGCCAAAGTCTGGGAGATCGAGGTCCTCGAGGTGGAGGACCACAGGATCAAGCTGCTCCGGCTCAGGCCGAAGGGAAAGGGCTTCTTCTTCCCGGAGGGCGGGGAATGACCTCCCTGAACCTGGATCCCTTCCGTACCCTCTGGCCGGAAGACTATCCGCCCGCGGAAGGCCTTCTCCTGGCGGCGGAGGAGGCCCGTGCCCTGGCCTACGCCCCGTATTCCCGGTTTTCCGTGGGGGCCGCCCTTCTCGTGGAGGGCCGGTCAGACTTTGTCACAGGGTGCAACGTGGAAAACGCCTCTTACGGCCTCTCCCTCTGCGCCGAGCGGAACGCCGCCGGGACCCTCGCTGCTTCGGGCGGAGGCAAACCTCTTGCCGTGGCCATAGCGGGGGCGGCAGGGGAGCCGTGCCTTCCCTGCGGGGCCTGCAGACAGTTCCTCGCGGAGTTCAACCCCTCCATGCTGGTTGTCCTCAGGGAAGGTGCCGGGACGGCGGTCCTCAGCCTGGCAGCTCTGTTTCCCGTGCCCTTCCTTCTCGAAAGGGAGCCCCGGTCATGACGAACGGCGGCACTCCCTTCCGGTCGGGCATCACGGCTCTCGTCGGGCGGCCCAACGTGGGCAAGTCGTCCCTCATCAACCGCCTGATCGCCTACAAAGCCTCCATCGTCTCCGACAAGCCCCAGACAACCAGGAACGTGATCCGCTGCGTCTACAACGGCGACGGCTTCCAGATCGTCTTCACCGACACGCCGGGGATCCACCTGCCGAAGCACGCTCTCGGCAGGGCCATCGTCGATGCCGCCGTGGCATCCATGAACGACGCCAACCTCGTCTGCTATGTGGTGGAGGCCTCGGACCGGTCCGTCGGACCGGAGGACGAAGAGATCCTTGCCTGCCTTGAAA
Source organism: Aminivibrio sp. (assembly GCF_016756745.1). Lineage (NCBI taxonomy): Bacteria > Thermotogati > Synergistota > Synergistia > Synergistales > Aminobacteriaceae > Aminivibrio > Aminivibrio sp. The sequence continues at coordinate 18,331 of NZ_JAESIH010000019.1, read as the reverse complement.
AGGCGGATACCCCCATCCTGCTGGTGGTCAACAAGTGCGACAGCCGGAAGGACAAAGACCTCCCGGACAGAGTTGCGGCCCTCTACGGGGCCAGGGTTTCCCTGGCCGGCGCCGCGGCGGTATCCGCGAAAACGGGCAGGGGCATCCCCGAGCTTGTTTCCATGATCGTGAAGCACCTTCCCGAAGGGCCTCCCTTTTACGACGAGGACATCTTCGTCGACCGGCCGGAGAAGTTCATAGCCTCGGAGATCATCCGGGAGAAGGTCCTCCGGCTTACCCACGAGGAGGTTCCCCACAGCGCGGCGGTGGAAATCGAGGAGTACAAGAGCCCCGACGAATACCCCGACCGGGAGGTTCTCTTCATCAGGGCGACCATCTACGTGGAACGGGAGGGGCAGAAGCGGATTATCATCGGCGACAAGGGGACCCGTCTCCGGGAGATCGGCCGCCTCGCCCGGCTGGAGATCCAGGCCCTTACCGGCCACAGGGTTTACCTCGACCTCTGGGTGAAGGTCCGTTCGGACTGGCGCAGATCCGAGTCGGATCTCCGGAAGCTGGGGATCAAAGAACAGTCGCCGTGAGCGATACCGTTCCCCAGGGGCTCGTCCGCCAGTCGGGGGTCGTTCTGCGCCGGGATGCGAACCCCGAGGGGAACATCTCGCTCTACCTCCTTCTCAAGGGCATCGGCCCGGTCTGGGTTTCCGCCCCGGGTGCGGGAAGGGGGAGAGTCCGGTTCGGCGGAGGAGCGGAACCTCTGTCGTGGGGCAACTTCAATCTTTACAAAGGAACGAGAAGGTTTTATCTTAAGTCGGTGGACGTGAAGGAGGATTTTTGGTCTCTCCGGGCTGCGCCCGTAAAACTTCGGGCGCTTCTGGAATGGGATCGGCTGCTCTGTCTTCATCTCGTTCCCGGACTTCCCTGCGATGAACTGGTCGCCCTTTTTTACTGGTCCTCCATCCTGGTCAGGGAAGGAGCGGACCCCCTGGCAGTAGAGTGGCGCTTTCTCCGCAAATGGCTGGAAGCCTGGGGGCTGGCGCCATCGCTGGTATTCTGCCTGTCCTGCGGGAAGCCCCTCGGCGATGCCTTCTGGAAGGCGGAAGGGCTCGACTGCCCGGAATGCGCCCGTCAAAACGGAGGGGCCTGCTTGCCTGACAGCCGACGAAAACGGCTGATCGCGGCGGCGGAATGTCCCTTCGACGAGGTGAAGCGACTCTTCCCGCCTTCCGAAAACGACAGGGAATTCTGGAATGACAGCTGCAAAAGGATGAAGAACATGTTTGAATATCAGAAATGACCGGGGACCCCCTTCCCGTTCTTTTACAAGGCATTTCCATCTAGGAGGGATTACGCGTGAATTTCCAGGAAATCATCTTTCGCCTCGAACGGTTCTGGGCGGAGCAGGGATGTGTCATCCAGCAGCCCTACGACATAGAGGTCGGAGCGGGGACCATGAACCCGGCCACTTGCCTCAGGGTCCTCGGCCCCGAGCCGTGGAGGGTGGGCTACGTGGAGCCGTCCCGCAGACCCACCGACGGAAGGTACGGCGAGAACCCCAACCGCCTTCAGCACTACTACCAGTACCAGGTGATCATCAAGCCGGCTCCCGCCAACATCATCGATCTCTATCTCCAGAGCCTCGCCGCCCTGGGCATCGAGCCCGCCGCCCACGACATCCGGTTCGTGGAGGACGACTGGGAATCCCCCACCGTGGGGGCCTGGGGGCTTGGCTGGGAGGTCTGGCTCGACGGCATGGAGGTCACCCAGTTCACTTACTTCCAGCAGGTGGGCGGCATCGACATGGACCTCGTGCCCGCGGAGATCACCTACGGCATCGAGCGCATCGCCATGTTCGTCCAGAAGGTGGAGAACGTCTACGACCTCCAGTGGGTGGACGACGTGAAGTACGGCGACATCCACCACAAGGGGGAAGTGGAGTATTCCCACTACAACTTCGAGATCGCCGACACGAAGATGCTCTTCCAGCTTTTCGGCATGTACGAGGCCGAGGCCATGCGCGTCCTGGACAAGGGCTTCGTCCTTCCCGCCTACGACTACGTCCTGAAATGCTCCCACACCTTTAACCTTCTTGACGCCAGGAACGCCATCAGCGTCACCGAGCGAACGGGGTATATCGGCAGGATCAGGATGCTTGCGGGCAAGTGCTGCGCCGCCTACGCCGCCCAGAGGCGGGCAATGAACCATCCCTTCCGCGGGAAATTCGGCCCCGAATCGGCCAGGAGGTAATCGTCATGGTGCTGAAAAACATCCTTCTCGAAATCGGAACCGAAGAAATTCCATCCCGTTTCCTGCCGGACACGCTCGCATTCCTCGAGAAGACCGCCAGGGACGACCTTTCAGCCGCAAGGATAGGCTTCAAGAGCCTTTCCGCCTTCGCCACGCCCCGCCGGATCGCCCTCCTCGTGCGGGACGCCGACGAACGGCAGCGCGACATGGTCAGCACTTTCAAGGGGCCGGCATGGAACGCCGCCTTCGACGTCAACGGCAACCCCACCAGGGCGGCCCATGGCTTCGCCAAGAGCAGGGGCGTCTCCATCGAGCAGCTCACCCCCGTGGAAGTGGACGGCGTGCGCTACACCTGCGCCGAAGTCTCCGAGCCCGGGGGCCTGACCCTTGACATTCTTCCCGAGCTTCTTCCGGGTCTCATCAGGAAACTCGTCTTCCCCAAGAACATGTACTGGGACGACCCCACGGTCCGCTTCGCCAGGCCCATCAGGTGGATCCTCGCCATGGCGGACAGGAAGGCCATCCCCTTCGAGTACGGCGGAATCAGGAGCGGAAATTCGACGGTGGGGCACCGCTTCATGGGCGCCCGGAAAATCGTCATCACCGACGCGGCGGACTTCATGGACAAGCTCTACGACAACTATGTCATCCTCGACCAGGACAAGCGCCGCCAGAAGATGCTCGCCGGCATCGCCTCCCTTGAAAAAGACCTGGACGGCTCCGTGGAGCTCGACCCCGAGGTCATCAACGAGAACCTCTATCTGGTGGAGTATCCCGTGCCCTTCTTCGGCTCCTTCAGCAGAAAGTACCTGGAGATGCCCGAGGAAGTGCTCACCACCTCCATGAAAAAGAACCAGAAGTACTTTTCTGTGCGGGGAAAGAACGGCAAACTTCTTCCCTACTTCGTGGGCGTAAGCAACAACCTGGCTTCCAACATGGAGGTGGTCCGGGAGGGCAACGAGCGGGTCCTCAAGGCCCGCCTCGAGGACGCGGCCTTCTTCTGGGGCGAAGACCTGAAGAACCCTCTCGCCGCCAACGTGGAACGACTGAAGAACATTGTCTACCAGGAGAAGCTCGGCTCCCTCCACGACAAGGTCATGACCACCAGGGAGCTGGCCCTCTGGCTCTGCGGGGAAATGGGCATGAGCGACCTCGTCCCTGTGGTGGATCGGGCGGCATTCCTCGCCAAGGCCGACCTTGTCACCAACATGGTCTACGAATTCCCCGAACTCCAGGGAGTCATGGGGAGGGAGTACGCTCTCCGCAACGGCGAGCCCGAACGAGTGGCCCGGGCCCTCTACGACCAGTACCTTCCCAAAGCGGCGGGCAACGAGCTTCCCGGCGACGTGCCGGGAGCCGTCCTCGGCCTCGCCGAGCGGACCCACGTCATCGTGAGCTGCCACAAGGTGGGCCTCGAGCCCAGCGGCTCCCAGGACCCCTACGGCCTCCGCCGGGCCGCCCGGTGCATCAACGAGATCATCTGGGGCCTCGGGCTCGACGTGGACGTCTCCAGACTGGCGGGCCAGTCCATGAAGCTCCTGTCCGCCTCCCCTGAGACAGGTGAGAAGGTCCTCGCCTTCCTTTCCCAGCGCCTGCTCATGCAGGTCAAGGAAAAGGGCTTCGGCCACGAACTTGCCGCCCTCGCCATATCCGTCACAGGACACAGACCTCTCCAGGTTCTCCGGTTCCTGGATGTCTTCTCGAAACTCCAGGGGGTGGAATGGTTCTCTAACCTGATCAACTCGGCGGTGCGGGTGCGGAACATCATCTCCAAGAGCGGGGAAGAGGCGGGAACAGTGGACCCGGCCCTTTTCGTGAAGGATGCGGAAAGCGCCCTCCACGGCGAGATTCAGAGAATTCTTCCCCTCGTGGATGGAGCCATGGAAAAACAGGACTGGAACGGCCTCGCGGGGTATCTGGCGGAACTTTCCCCCTTCGTCACCGCTTTCTTCGACGATGTCCTTGTCATGGATCCCGATGAAAGAATAAAATCAAACCGGATAGCCCTTCTTTCCATGTGCAGCGCCCTCTTCCGCAAGGTGGGGGACGTGAGCGTGCTCAAGGGAGCCTGACGGAATGCCCGGGCATTCCGCCGGAGACCTCTTCCCGGCGGGATGCCCTTTCAGCAAAGTGAACCATTGCCGAACCAAAGGAGAGTGGACGCCCTGGAAACCCTGACCCTCTTTATCGTTTCCGATTCCACCGGCGAGACGGCGGAACATGTGGCCCTCGCAGCCATCAGCCAGTTCGACACCGATTTTTCGAAGATCGTCCGGTACCGGTACGTGGAGGGACCCGGAAAGATAGACGAAGTCGTGGCCCGGGCCGCCGCCGTCCCTTCCATCGTGGTCTGTACCCTGGTGGACCGGCAGACCCGCTCCGTCTTCGCCGAAAAAACAGCCGCAGCGGGAATCCCCTTTGTCGATCTCCTCGGCCCCATGGTGGACGCCCTGGAGATGCGGCTCGGAAGAGAACCCCTCCAGGCGCCTGGGCTGCTCAGGAAGCTGGACGAAGACTACTTCCAGAAGATAAAGGCCGTGGAATTCGCCATCCAGTGCGACGACGGGCGGGGCACCGAGTCCCTGCCCGAGGCGGACCTGGTCATCCTCGGCGTCTCAAGGACGGGAAAGACTCCCCTCTCCATGTACATCGCCAACAAGGGCTTCAAGGCCGCCAACATTCCCCTTATCCCCGAGGTGGATCCTCCGGAGATCATCAAAAAGATACCCTCGTCAAAGATCGTCGGCCTCATCATCTCCGCTGAAAGGCTCGTCCAGATACGGCAGGAGAGGCTCCGGCTCCTCGGCCTTGAACCGTCGGCTTCCGCCTATGCCACCAGAGAGCGGGTGGAGCGGGAGCTGCTGGCCGCTACCGATTATCTCAAGTCGCTGGGCGCCCGCATTTACGATGTGACCGATAGGGCGGTGGAAGAGACCGCCCAGGAGATCCTGGACTTCCTTAGGGCCCGCTGAGAAGGGAAGGCTGGTGGTCGCCTTCTGTGAACGACGGAACGGATATTCTTTCCCCGACGGGAAAAACGTGGATCTTTTCGTTCTCTCGGACTGCCTCTCCGAGGTTGCCGAGGCCTGTGCGTCGTGGATTACCCGCCGTTTCGGCAAGACGGGCATCGAAATAACCCGGTTCGGCTCCCTGGCGGGAGAGGACAAAATCCGCGAGGCTCTGGACGAAGCTTACCGGGCAGGCGCTGTGGTGCTTCACTGCTTTCTTTCCGGCGGATACCGGCGGCTCGTGAGGGAAACCTGCCTCGCGCGGGGCATCGACGAGTACGATGCATTCTCCCCCATGCTTACGGGGCTTGAGCGGGCGTCAGGCCGGGATGCGAAGGAAGACCGAACCCTCCTTCACCCCATGGACAGGGAATATTTCCGGAGGGTACGGGCCGTGGAATACACCATCGCCGCCGACGACGGAGGGAACCCCTCCATCCTCAAGGAGGCGGACGTGGTCATCGTGGGCATATCGAGGACCGGGAAATCCCCCCTCTGCATGTACCTTGCCCACAGGGGGATCATGGCTGCCAACGTGCCCCTCGTTCCGGGCATCGAGCCTCCTCCGCAGCTCTTCCGCATTCCTCGGACGCGGATCGTGGGCCTGACCAGGTCGCCCGTATCCCTGGAGGGAATCCGCACCAGACGCATGTCCATGATGGGACTGCCCCCGGAAGAGAGTTTGTATGTACGATCTGAAGAAATTATGAGGGAAATCGATTATGCTTCGGGTATAATGAAATATCTGGGCATTGTGGTTTTCGATGTCACGAAACGGGCCATTGAGGAAACGGCCCATGAAATACTTGCCCTGCTCGCCGGGGCGACGGAGAGACATTCATTCCATGGAGGTGCGAAATAGAGATGAACGCAGAGAAGTACGTGTACAGTTTCAAAGAAGGCAACGCGGAGATGAAAAATCTCCTGGGAGGCAAGGGAGCAAACCTGGCCCAGATGGTTCAGTACGGCCTGCCCGTTCCCCAGGGGTTCATTCTGACCACCCAGGCCTGTCTGGAATACGGCAAGGACGAGAAGTTCCTTGACCGCATCTGGGGTGATGTCACCACCGCCATGAACGCCCTCGAGAAAGAAACGGGCAAGACCTTCGGCACGGGGGAAAACCCCCTGCTTGTTTCGGTCCGTTCCGGCGCCCCCATCTCCATGCCCGGCATGATGGACACGGTGCTCAACCTGGGTCTCAACGACGAGTCCGTGGAATCCCTCGCAAGGGTCTCCGGTGACAGGCGCTTTGCCTTTGACAGCTACCGCCGCTTCATCCAGATGTACGGCAACGTGGTCCACGGAGTCACCGGGGATGCCTTCGAAGAAGTGCTGGAGCACGAAAAGAAAACCCTCGGCGTGACCTTCGACAACGAGATCCCCGAAAAGAGCCTCGTGGAGATAGTCGCGAAGTTCAAGGAGATCTTCAAAAAGTCCGCCGGGTTCGATTTCCCCTCCGACCCCTGGCAGCAGCTCCGCAACGCCATCGTGGCGGTCTTCAGAAGCTGGAACAACCCCAGAGCCATCACCTACCGGAAGCTCCACAAAATTCCCGATTCTCTCGGCACGGCGGTCAACATCGTTTCCATGGTCTTCGGCAATCTCGGCGACGACTGCGGCACAGGCGTGTGCTTCACCCGGAACCCCTCCGACGGAACGAAGGAGCTGTACGGCGAGTTCCTCGTGAACGCCCAGGGCGAGGACGTGGTGGCCGGAATCAGGACGCCCCTTCCCATCGCCCGGCTCAAGGATGTCATGCCCGCTGTCTACAACGAGCTTTTCGAGATTACCACCAACCTTGAGAAGGCCTACAAGGACATGCAGGACATCGAGTTCACCATCGAGCGCAGCAAGCTCTACATCCTCCAGACCCGGACCGGCAAGCGCTCTGCCGGAGCGGCCGTGAAGATCGCCGTGGACATGGTGAACGAAGGGCTCATAGACAAGAAGACCGCCGTCGGCAGAGTCTCCCCCGAGCAGGTTGAAATGCTCCTGCACAGGCAGGTCGACCCCAAGGCGGAGAACGAAGTGCTCGCCAAAGGACTTCCCGCTTCTCCCGGCGCCGGTGTGGGCATCGTCTGCTTCGACGCCGACGACGCCGTCGAGCTGGCCAAGTCGGGCAAGAAAGTCGTCCTCGCCAGGCCCGAGACTTGCCCCGACGACATTCACGGCCTTTTCGCCGCCGAAGCAATCGTCACCAGCCGCGGAGGCATGACCAGCCACGCCGCCGTGGTCGCCCGCGGACTCGGCAAGCCATGCGTCAGCGGATGCGAGGACATCCTCATCGACCTGAACAAAGAGACCATCTCCAAGGGAGACAAGGTTGTCCGCAAGGGAGACACCATCACCGTGGACGGCAGCACCGGCCGGGTTCTTCTCGGCGGTGCGCCCCTCATGGAGGCCTCGTTCAGCGACGACTTCAAGACCATACTCTCCTGGTCCGATGAATTTGCCCGCCTCCAGGTATGGGCCAACGGCGACACCCCCGAGGATGCCCGGCGCGCCCGGTCCTTCGGCGCCAAGGGTATCGGTCTTTGCCGTACCGAGCACATGTTCATGGCCGCCGACCGCCTTCCCGTCATGCAGCGCCTCGTGGTGGCCGACAGCTATGAGGAGCGTGTCGCAGCCCTCGACGAACTCAAGGTCATGCAGAAGGAAGACTTTTACGGCATCCTGAAGGAGATGCAGGGCCTTCCCGTCATCATCCGCCTCCTCGACCCGCCCCTCCACGAGTTCATGCCAAAGGAGAGGGATCTCGAGGAAGAACTGGCCGAACTCGTCGCCGCCGGAAAAGAGCACTCTCCCGAGGCCGACAGGGTCCGTAATGTCATGGCCAAGGTGGAATCCCTCAAGGAATCCAACCCCATGCTGGGCTTCCGGGGCTGCCGTCTCGGCATCGTGTATCCCGAAATTTCCGCCATGCAGGTCAGCGCCATCTTCGAGGCCGTTCTGCGGCTCGTGGACGAGGGTATCGAAATCCATCCCGAGATCATGATTCCCCTCGTGGGCTTGAAAACGGAAATGGAGTTCTTCAGGAAGCAGATCGACGAAATCGCGAAGGACTACATGGAAAAGTCCGGCAAGAAGTTCAGCTACCTCGTCGGCACCATGATAGAGGTTCCCCGCGCCGCCTTCGTGGCCGACCAGATCGCCGAGTGCGCCGAATTCTTCAGCTTCGGCACCAACGACCTCACCCAGACCACCTTCGGCTACTCCCGAGACGACGCCGAAGGCAAGTTCCTCGGCCACTACGAGGACAAGGGCATTCTGCCCGTCAACCCCTTCCACGAGCTCGACCGTGACGGCGTGGGCGCCCTCATGAAGATCGCCGTGGAAAAGGGCCGGAAGGTCAATCCCAAACTTTCCGTCGGCATCTGCGGGGAGCACGGCGGGAACCCCTCCAGCATCGCCTTCTGCCATGCCGTCGGCCTCAACTACGTGAGCTGCTCGCCCTTCAGGGTCCCTGTGGCCCGGATCTCAGCCGCCCACGCGGCTATGGGCAAAATCAGCTAGAACTGAAAAAGATCCGCCGCGCCGGGCTTCCCCCCGGCGCGGATCTTTATGAAAGGACCTGAGATCATGACAAAGAACGGGAAGCACGAGAACTCGTCCCCTGCTCCGAAAACTCCCGAACGGAAGCTTCTCTGCAGGGGTCTCGCCGCCTCTCCCGGCCTCGCTGCCGGAAAGGTCGTCCTTGTCCCCGGATCAGCCGACGCGGTGAAGATCACCGAAGGCGACATCCTCGTAACCGCCATGACCACGCCGGACATGATCCCCGCGCTCCGAAAAGCCGGCGCCGTCGTCACCGACGAAGGCGGCCGCACGTGCCACGCCGCCATACTCTCCCGGGAGCTCGGAATACCCTGCATCGTAGGCGCCCGGAACGCCACCGAAATCCTCGCCGAAGGGCAGAACGTAGTAGTGGACGCTACCCGGGGAGTGGTCTTCCAGGGTGAGGAGCGCGCAACCCCGTCTCCGGCCGCTGCCGTTGAAGCCCTTCCGGCTGCTGCCCCCCGACCGGACGTACTGTCGCAGCCGACAGCCTCCCCGGCGCCCCAAAGTGTCACGGCCACCAAAATACTCATCAATCTTGAAGGCCCCGCATCGGTGGAGCGGTGCTCCGCCCTGCCCGCCGACGGTGTAGGCCTCCTCAGGACAGAGTTCATCTTTTCCGGCGACATCGGCATCCACCCCATCTACCTCGTCCGGACGAAACAGGAGACCCTCTTCGTGGACAAACTCGCCGAAGGTATTGCCGCCGTCGCATCAGGGTTCTCCCCCAGGCCGGTGCTTATGCGCTTCAGCGACTTCCGGACCAACGACTTCCGCAAACTCCGGGGCGGACAGGACATCGAGCCCCTTGAATCCAACCCCATGCTCGGCTGGAGGGGAGCGTCCCGGTATGTCTCCCCGGATTATGAACAGGGCTTCCGCCTCGAATGTCATGCCGTGAAGAAAGTTCGGGACCATTTCGGCCTCACCAATCTCTCCGTCATCATTCCCTTCGTGCGGACCCTTCGGGAAATGGAGCAGGTCAGGGCTATCCTCGAGTCTGAGGGGCTCGTCTCCGGCCCGTCCTTCAAGGTCTGGCTCATGGTGGAAGTACCTTCGGTCGTACTGCAGGCCGACCAGTTCGCCGGCATCTGCGACGGATTCACCATCGGGAGCAACGACCTCACCCAGCTCATCCTCGGCGTGGATCGGGATTCCGGCAAGCTCGGCGCTATGGGGTACTTCGATGAGCGGCACCCCTCCGTTCTGGAGGCCATATCCATGACCGTCCGGGCGGCCAGGAAAGCGGGCATACCGTGCTCCATCTGCGGCGAAGGACCGTCCGTCTTTCCCGATTTCGCGGAAAAACTAGTCGCCATGGGCATGGACAGCATCAGCGTCAACCCCGATGCCCTGGATTACACCAGGCGCATTGTCGCCTCGGCGGAGCAGAAGATCATCCTCGACGGCATCCGGGGCGGGGTGTAAGGGGTCTGCCGTCCCCCTGCGAGCGGCTCTTGCCTTTATAGTGTCTCCAGAGGAGCGTTTTTTGCGACGGGGGCTCGGGGGGGCGGGTTTGCTTTGCCTTAAAAAAGCCCGCACCCCCTTTATTTTGGGCAGAAATGATTGTACAGGATGGAATAGTGGGGAAGAAGGAGTGTTTCCTTTAATGAAAATACGGCCCCCTGTCAGGGGACCGTATCGGGGCACTGAAAGTTTAAGCTTTCAGTGCTTCCGCGTACAGCACAGGCACCACGACCAGGGTGAGTACAGTCCCAAAAGTGAGGCCGAACATTATGGTCACCGCCATGGCGGAGAAGAGGACGTCGAAGTAGAGGGGGATCATCCCGAGGACGGTGGTGAAGGCAGCCATCATTACGGGTCTGCACCTGCTTATGCCGGAATCCAGGATAGCGTCGAAAGGAGTTTTCCCCCGCCGTATTTCCAGGTCTATCTGGTCGATGAGTACAATGGCGTTTTTTATGAGCATTCCGGCGAGGCTCAGGAGGCCCAGGAGTGCGAGGAAATCGAAGGATTTTCTCATGAGGAGAAGCCCCACGGAGAGCCCTATAATGGAAAGGGGGAGGCAGAGAAGTATGATCAGCGGCTGGCGAAGGCCGTTGAACAGGGCTACCAGGATGACCACGATGACCATGAAGGCCACGGGGATCATCCCCATGAGGCCTCCCTGGGCTTTTTGGGAATTTTCATATTCTCCGCCCCACTCCATGGTTGTCCCCCGGGGCAGGGGAAGGGCCTCGATTTCATCCCTCAGTCGATCGAGTAGGGCTACCGCCGACCCGGAACCGCTGTCCGCCTCGACGGTTATTGCCGGCATGCGGTTTATGCGGTAAATTACCGGATCTTCAGTTCCGACCTGTACTGACGATACTACCTGGGAAAGGGTAATGTATCTCCGAAAAAGGGAACTCCATATCTGGGTTTCTTCTATGGACTCGATGTTTCCCCATTCCTCGAGGGGAAGGCGGGCGACTATGGGGACGAGTTTTTCGCCCTCACGGAAAAGGCCTGCCTGAAGCCCCGAATACGATGTTTTCAGCGCATAGGCCACGTCTCTCCTGGTCAGCCCGAGTTCCTGGACGTTGTCGTCAAGAACGGGACGAATGACCTTCACCCTCTCTCCCCAGTTGTCTCGGATGTTGATGCTGTCGGGGTCCGATTTCATGATTGCGACGGTTTTGTCCCGGAGTTTCCGGAGAATCAGAGGGTCTTTCCCGAGGAAACGTACCTGTACCTTTGCGCCGCCTCCGGTTCCTTTGCTGAAGGAGCGGATTCTAGGGTCGAGATGGGGCATTTCAGCAAGGACGAACTCCCCGAGTTTTTTCTTCAGTGCTTCGGCTCCCTCCGAGTCCTTAGCCTCCACGATGAGATGACCGTAGTTGGAAGCGGAATCTCCCGGCGTGTAGGTGAGGATAAAGCGAAGCGCCCCTTCGCCCGCGTATGAGGTGACGATTTTTGTTTCCGGCTGCTCTGCGAGGAAGGTCTGCATGCGTTCGGCATCTTCAAGGGTGGCTTCTACTCCTGATCCTCTTGTTCTCCAGAAGTCGACGGTGAACATGGGGCTTGTGGAATTGGGAAAAAACGACTTGTCAACCAGGCTGAATGCCGCAATGGACGCGAGAAGCAGGGCAAGCACCGAGAGAAGGACGATCTTCCTCCGTGTGAGACAGAGCCGGAGAAAACTCCTGTATGCCCGGTATATTGGGGTATCGTAAGGATCGCTGTTTTTCTGCTGTTTCGGCACTTTCAGCATGGCGATTCCTGCAACGGGGGTTACGGTGACCGCCAGGATCCAGCTGAGCATCAGAGATATGCCCACTACCTGGAAAAGGCTCCTGCAGAACTCTCCCGTGTTATCAGGGGATAACCCTATGGGTGCGAATGCGATGACGGCGATGACGGTGGCTCCGAGAAGGGGTATCTGCGTCTGTCCCACCACTTCCCTGGCTGCGGCGGAAGCGTCTTTCCCCTGCTGCATCCCAACAATCATGCCGTCAGCGACGACGATTGCATTGTCGACCAGCATGCCGAGGGCTATGATGAGCGCTCCCAGGGAGATGCTGTGAAGGTCGATGTCGGTGAGTTTCATGGCGATGAATGTGGCAAGGATGGTGAGAAGGAGCATGACGCCGATGAGAAGGCCGCTCCTCAGTCCCATGAAGATAAGGAGAATGGCAAACACGATGGCCAGGGCTTCGAGAAGGTTGACGACGAAATTGTTAATTGAAGCTCTCACGGTGTCAGCCTGGTAGTAGATGAGGTGCATCTCCATTCCCACGGGGGTTTGGGGCAGAAGTTCCCGCAGGCGATTTTTCACGGCCTCGCCTATGGTTATGACGTTGCCGCCTTCCACATTCGATACGCCGATTCCGAGGGCAGGTTTCCCGTTGAAGCGCATCGCGTTCCTTGGGGGATCACTGTACCCCCTGTAAATGGCTGCTATGTCCCCGAGGCGAAGGGTCTGTCCCGACCCTCCGCGCAGAAGGAGATTCCGCAGCACGTTCAGGGACGCGAAGTATCCTGTAGGAGCTATGCGCAGATATTCGCCGCCGACCCGGGCCGAGCCTGCACCGGCCACGATGTTCTGGGCGGACAGGAGCCTGAATATCTCGTCCATGGATATGCCGAAGGAATCCATCCTGGTTCGGTCCACTTCGAGATAAATGTTCTCCTGCTGAATTCCTGCTGTCTGTACGTTGGACACGCCGGGAACGAGCAGAAGCTCCCTGCGGAGAAAGTCTGCGTGGTCCTCTAGTTCTCGGAACGTGTACCCGTCTCCGGTCAGAGCGAAGTAGACCCCGAAAACGTCTCCGTAGTCGTCGTTCACCATCGATGGCCCTGCCCCCGGGGGGAGACGGGACTGCACGTCGGTAATTTTGCGCCTGAGTTCGTCCCATATCTGGGGGAGATCCCTTGCCGTATAAGTATCCTTTATATCCACGTAGACTATGGACAGACCTTCCTTTGAAAGAGACCGCACCTTGTCGGTCTGTCCCAGCTTCTGGGCAGCAGACTCGATGAGGGAGGTTACTTCCTCTTCCACTTCCCGGGGCGATGCCCCGGGGTAGGGAGTGCTGATCGCCGCGGTCTTTATGGTGAATGCCGGATCTTCCAGCTTTCCAAGCCTGCCGTAGGCCCAGAATCCACCTATGACGACAAGAAAAGAGAGAAACCACGTGATGGTGCTTTTCTTAATGGAAAAATCGGCAAGATTCATCGTTTTTCCCCGCTGTCGCCGGGGCCTTCATAGAGGGTTACAGGGTCATCTTCGAGAAGGAAGGAGGCTCCGGCCGTGACGATCCGGTCACCGGGCGCCAGTGCGCCGTCAAGTTCAGCCATGCTTCCCCTGAAGCCCAGGATCTTCACCGGAACGGCGGTTACCCTGAGTTCGTCCGCTCCGATGATCTTCCACACGAAGTGATTTTCGCTCTCTTCCGCAAAAACCGCTTCCGAAGGTATTTCAAGAGCTGAAGCAATCGAGACGTCCAGCCCCGTCGCGATCACGTCCACTGTCATTCCGGGCAGAACGTTGATCTCTTCCGGTTTTTCCAGCGAGAACGTTATCGGGTATGTCTGTGTCTGGGGATCCGCCGATGCCGATGCCTCCTTGTAAATCAGCGGAAAGCGCTTTTCTGGAAGTGCTCTGAACCTGGCCGAGATGGAGCTGAGGTTCTCCCTGTTTGCGAGGGCCACGATCCGTTCCGAGACTGAGATCGATACCTCGAGGGACTGGATGTCCTGCAGACTCACAATGGCCTGGTCTTTCTGCACGCTCTGATTGTTGTCCACGTATCTGTCGATGATCACTCCGCTGAAGGGTGCCCGGAGTTCAGTGTCTTTGAGGGCGTTTTGGGCTGTCTTCACACTTCCCTCGATTCCGCTGATCGTGAATTCCATGGCGGAGATATCCTCGGGCCTTGCTCCGGCACGAGCTTTTGTCTGCTCTTGGGCAGCGCTCTGGTATGCTGACCGTGCAACCCGGTAGGACGTTATGGCCTTATCGTATTCCGCCCTTGAGAACCCCCCCGCCTTGTACAGTTTTTCCACCCTTTCCATGGTGGTCATGGCATCGTTCATTTGGGCCCGGGCGGACTCAACCTTTGCGGAGAACATGGCGATCTCCTCTTTTCTTGCGCCGGCTTTCATCGCCGAGATCTGTGCGTCGGCATTCCCCAGGTCGCTTTTCGCATTTGCAAGCTGGACCACGAAATCCCTCGGGTCGAGCTTTGCGAGGAGTGTCCCCTTTTCAACGAACACGCCTTTGACGGACGGAAGGTCTATTATCTGGCCGGAGACGCGGAAGGAGAGATTCACTTTCTGCGATGCCACGATCCTTCCCGGAAAGATCCGTTCACCTCCTGATTCTTTTTGCGCAATGGTCATGTACTTCACCCGCCGTGCCGCAGCAGGCGGGGGAACTGTATTTCCCTTTTCCTCTCCTGACAGGATGAATAAATACAGGCCGGCGGCGGCAGCCGCAGCAATCGTGAGCCCCGCGATGATTTTTTTAGCCGATAACTCCACGGTGTCCAACCTCCTTCAAATACAAGCTGCAATAATGGCCGAACTTCCCTGGAGGGAGCTCGGCATGGGAAACCCTTGGTCCTCTCCTCTGCGCAATTGAAACGGATCTTCAACTTTATGTACAGGTCTGTCGGAAATACCTGCGGCCTTGCCCCGAACGGATTAGGCCTCTTTCCGCGGGCTCATGCAGCGGGCGTTCACGGTCTTCTTGTCCCCGGTTTTGCCCGGAAGGTCCGTCTTCAGCGCGCGGCATACGTCGAGAAGCTCCTCCGCCCGCAAGCACCTTCAAGCACCTTCCCGTCGACGACGATCTTCACCGTAGGCCCCTCCGTCTCCGTCGAAAGCCGCGAGCCCTGCTCCTGCAGACGCACTACGACCCGCCGCACGGCGTGCTTTTCCTCTTCTTGTCGTTTCTCTTTTCGCTCTTTTTTCTTCTCAAGGATTTCAGAGATTCTTCGAGGAGATACACAAGAAAGGGATCCCAATCCTTGAGATTGAGAACGTTGCGGGTTCTCGATATCCCGCTTTCATCGCGGGGAGGATTTCCGCAGCCGGTCGGTCGCTCTGATGCGTCTTTCCGAGTTTGTTCGTCCAGTCCGCTCCTACTATATACATGCATTCATTTTACCACATAAATCGCAATATAAAGAAAATAAAATGAATAATCAACATGCACACAAATAAACTAAGCGTCAGAAATCGTCCCGTTCCTTGCGGCTGCCATGATCCTCGTTTTTCAGACAGATGAGGATCCGTTTCGATGTCGTCCTGATGCCGTCATTCGGGCCGGAAGGATCTGGCCCGTGGTTTTCTGTCCTTTCCTCCAAACAAACAAGGGCCCCTTTCGGGGCCCTTGTTCTCTCTTCCGAAACGTACGTCAGTTCGTAATCCCGTACTGCTTCAGCAGTTTTTGGTACTTCTCCTCCACGGAATCCGCAGGATTCGGGTCCTTGTAGGCCATGTCCGAAGGCGCCACCGCCTCGGATGGCCCCGTCGGCTTGCTCACCTTCACAGGTCCCGTTTCAAGAGGGGGGGCCGCTCCCGCGTCGGTGTACAACCCCGACGACGCATAGATGTCGCTGTCGTTGTGCACAAGGATCAGCCTTGGAGCGTTCGGGTCCAGAGAACTGGCGTACATGTCGCCGCCGTGGATGGGACAGTCCGTCTGCGGGGCGGCGTTCTTCCGCATAAAAATGGTCACCGCCGAGCACCCATTGATCGCCCGGAATCCGGAGGTCCGGCAGATCTTGACGCTTTCCACGTCAGCATCTTCAGGAATGGAGAACTGCTGTGGCAGATCCCGCCCTTTCACCGCTTCCTCCACGAAAGCCTTCCACACCGGCGCGGCGATCACTCCTCCCGTGGCGCCTTTCTTGGCCAGGGGTTTGTGATCGTCATTCCCTGCGTACACGACAGCCGTCAGTCCCGGCACGCCGCCCAGGAACCAGGCATCGCTGTAATCGTTCGTGGTCCCTGTCTTGCCGAAGGTCTCCCTGTCCTTCAGCAGGGCCCTGGTGCCCGTCCCGGAACGGACGGCATCGATCAGCATGGACCGGACCGTCACCGCTGTTTCGGGAGAGATCCCCCGGGTTGAAAAAGGGCTCCGGGTCTCAAGAACATCGCCGTTGCCCGACCGGATTTCCCGTATCATCAGGGGCGTCACCGTCTTTCCGTTGTTGGCGAAGGCGGAGAAGACCACCGCCATTTCCAGGGGGGTGACGCTCGCCGTTCCCAGGGCCAGGGAAAGGTCGGCGGGGACGTGGGGCGAGGTGATCCCGAGGTTCCGCGCCGTGGTCAGAATATTCCGGGCTCCCACATAGTCGATCAGCCGAACGGCCACCGTGTTTATCGAATGAATCAGGGCGTACTCCAGGGTCACCTCGCCTCTGAAATTGCCGCTGTAATTCTCCGGCGCCCACACCGTCATGTTCGGCCCCTTTTTCTCGTACTCGATCTTCATGTCAAGGAAGTGGTCCGTGGGCAGCAGCCCGGACTCGAAGGCCGAGGCAAACACGACGGGCTTGAAGCCGGAACCTGGCTGCCGGAAGGCCTGGGTCGCCCGGTTGAACTTGCTCTTGGCGAAATCGTGTCCGCCTACCATGGCCAGCACTTCCCCCGTCTCGGGGTCCATCCCCACGATGGCTCCCTGGCTCTTCAGCCCCTTCATTGCCTTCTCCGCGGCCTCCTGCATCTTCAGATCGAGGGTAGTGTGGATCTCCATTCCCCCCGAGTACACCAGGTCGGGACCGTACTTCGGCAGCAGCTCGTTGAACAGCAGGTGGGCCACGAAATAGGGGGCCTTGTTGAACTCCTGCACCTTGTTGGGTATGTGCTTGAACTCAAGCTCTGCGGCGTAGGCCTCGTCCCGTTCCCTTTCGTTTATCCATCCCAGGGCAAGCAGCCTGTCCAGCACGTACCTCTGCCGTCCTTTCGAGTTCTCGAAGTTCGACAGGGGGCTGTACCTCCCCGGAGCGGCAATCAATCCCGCCAGAATGGCGGCCTCCGGAAGGGTGATTTCGGATGACGGTTTCCCGAAGTACGTTCTGGCCGCCGTATCCACCCCCCAGGCGCCGTGTCCGAAGTAGATGGTGTTCAGGTACATCTCCATGATCCGGTCCTTGGTAAAAAGCTGCTCCATCCGGATGGAAAGGATAACCTCCTTGGCCTTCCGTTCGAGAGTCCGCTCCTGGGTAAGAAACAGGTTCCGGGCAAGCTGCTGGGTGATGGTGCTTCCGCCCTGCTTGACCCCCCGGTTCAAGAGGTTTTCAATAAACGCACGGCCAATGGAAAGAAGACGGATGCCTCCGTGCTGGTAGAATGAGGAGTCTTCCGCCGCCAGTGTTGCCTTGATGACCCACGGGGAGATGTTTCGCAGCGCCACAGGCTGACGGTTCTCGGTGAACAGCCGTGCGACCGGTTCTCCATTCCGGTCGTAGATCACGCTTGCCACGTTCGCCTTGTAAGCCAGCATCTCCGTGGCCGTGGGCAGGTCTTCCGCAATGTCCCTCAGGTACAGGGCCACAAAAACAGAAACAGTCGCTCCGGCCAGCAGAAACAGGAAAAAGAATACAAGGAAAAGCGACTTCAGAAGGGACCTTCTCTTCGGCGGTTTCCCATTCCGTCGTGGCGGAGGCGACGGGTCTCTCTCGGAAGGTGAGCTTGATACTCGGGCCATGACGTTCCTCCTTGCAAAAGAAAACATCCCCTCGGGGACGCATCGGAATCAGCTCGCATCATATTCTGACTCATTATACCATTCGTCCGGAAAAATTTTTTGCGCCGAAATTGAAAAAAGGGGCTTGTCAAACCCTTTTGGGCGTGGTATATTCTTCGCCGTTGCCTCACAAGGTGACGCCGGAACTTGAAAAAAGAATACAGTGCATAAAGATGCAAGCGAGGTCCTGTTACTAGTTATTTGAGAGTTTGATCCTGGCTCAGGACGAACGCTGGCGGCGTGCTTAACACATGCAAGTTGAACGGGCAGATATGGAAGCTTGCTGAAGTATCTGTTAGTAGCGGACGGGTGAGTAATGCATGAGGAG
>NZ_JAESIH010000018.1 GCF_016756745.1 Aminivibrio sp. | reverse complement strand
AGCATGAGGATGCTCAGGGGGTAGTAGATCATGGGCTTGTCGTAGACAGGCATGAGCTGCTTGCTCACCACCTGGGTCAGGGGAAAGAGCCGGGTCCCCGAACCACCTGCGAGGATGATGCCTTTCGTTATCATTGGATATTCCCCTCCCGCTCCGACATGCCGTTTACTAACGAGAGACCGAGGCGCTCCCGCTGGTATCGGCCGTCCTGCACCCGGCGGCACCATTCGAGGTTTTCCAGGTACCATTCCACGGTCTTTTTCATTCCCGTTTCAAAGGTCTCCTTCGGAGTCCATCCTAGTTCTCTTTTTATCTTCGAGGCGTCAATGGCGTAACGGAGGTCATGGCCCGGCCTGTCCTGAACGAACCGTATCTGCTCCCTGTGCAATATGCCATCAGGGCGGGGGCGCATTGCGTCCAGGAGATCGCAGATGGTGTGGACCACCTGGAGGTTTGTCCGCTCGTTGTTTCCCCCGATGTTGTAGACTTCCCCGGGACGTCCTTTCTTGAGGACGGACCATAGGGCATCGCAATGGTCCTCCACGTAGAGCCAGTCACGGACATTCCGCCCCGTGCCGTAGACGGGAAGCGCCTTGCCGTCGAGGGCGTTGAGGATCATGAGGGGGATGAGCTTTTCGGGAAACTGGTTGGGCCCGTAGTTGTTGGAGCAGTTGGTGGTAAGCACAGGAAGCCCGTACGTATGATGGTACGCCCGGACGAGATGGTCCGAGGCTGCCTTGGATGCGGAATAGGGAGAGTTCGGGGCGTAGGGCGTGGTCTCGGTAAAGAAGCCACTTGCGCCGAGAGAACCGTAGACCTCGTCCGTGGAAACGTGAAGAAAGCGGAAGGCCTCCGCAGCATTTTTGTCCAGGGAGTTCCAGTACCCCCGGACAGCCTCCAGGAGGGTGAAGGTGCCGACCACGTTGGTGGAGATGAACTCCCCGGGACCGTCGATGGACCGATCCACGTGCGATTCCGCAGCTAGGTGCATCACGGCGTCGGGGCGGTACTTCGCCAGCATCGAGCCCAGGTGCTCCCGGTCTCCGATGTCGCCGTGGATAAAGACATACCTGGGGTTTCCTTCAATATCCCGCAGCGACTCCAGGTTTCCGGCGTAGGTGAGCTTGTCGTAATTTACGACCGAAACACCTTTCTCTCGCACGAGATACCTCACGAGGTTGCTGCCGATGAAACCAGCTCCGCCGGTGAGCAAGATAGTTGGCATAAAAACACCCTCCCTGGCAATTCAATTATCTACAAGCGACATCTTCTTTTGTTTCTTCGAGATTTGTAAATACAGAATAAACCTTTTTCATGGTTTTCTTCCAATCCAGATGCAATTCTGCATAAACTCTCATTTCTTTGATTACAGCATCACTATTTTTAATCATTGAACGAGAAAAATGCACTATATCATTCATATTGATCGCAGAATCATCCTCCGGCACATAATGAATAAAATCCAGATTTACATCAAAATCAGGATCTTTCATGCTCATGAAAAAAGGCATTCCCCGAGCGCAGTATTCACGAGCTTTTAACTCAGAAGTTTCATTAATTTTTTTTCTATGTCCTCCTAGACTTGCAACTCCAATATGACAGCGAGTAAAAAGTTCTTCCAGTTCCTCACCATAAACGGGACCATGAAAAATAACATGCTTTTCAACATCAAAGTCGAGCGCCATTTTTTTAAGAGAAGAAAGCACAGGTCCCTCTCCGGCTATATGAAAAAAAATTGGAAATTTATTATTCGCATCACCATAGTAGTCTGATAGCCCCTTTATGACACGATCATAACCGTGCCAGAAAGCCACATTCGCAAGTCCCAAAAGGTGCAGCCCATCACGAATCGGTCGTACAGCGGAGCGTAATGGAATTCTATCAACATTGATGCCGTTCGAAATACGTGTCCAGTTTTTAAACGGGATTTTACTTTCACTCGCCGTATCTGTTATGAGAAAAAAATGATCAACAAGAACATAAAGCGCTTTTGAAAAAATTAACTCTGATGCTAAATTACGCCATTGACGTGCAATAATATGTTCCATAAGAAAAGGATACGTAGGTATCTCATAGCCTAGGAAAAAACCATAGCGTTTTTTTGCCTTTTTAAACATTTGAATCAGACAGGGAATCATTGATATTCTACGGCAGTATACGGCCTCGATAGATTTTTCCATACACACTCTATCGAAAACGGCACTCACGATCTTTGCGTAATACTCATACCGTCTCCACAGGCTTCGTTTTTTCTCTCCCGGCGTGTGTTCTTCAAGTACAAGCTGATTTGATATTCTTTCAAAACGATAAAGAAAGACTCCTTCTTTTCGGCTGGCCATTATGAGCCACAGCGAACTACTCTCAACCCCAAGGGCTTCGGCCTGACTCTTGATTTTTTTTGATAATCCCGATGACGGGGAATTCTCATCCATAGCGAAAAACAGCAGATTCATCACTGCCCCTCTTTCCTGATCTGTCTTTTAAGGAACCCCTGAATAACATCAATTTAGGGATGAAGCAAGTTCACGTATTTTTATTCTCCATCAATTAGTTTGAAATTTGCAGTATTTATATTATTTCAAAAGATTTATTTATATTATGCATTTGTAAATCAGAATATTTTATGAACACTTACAAAATATAAATGGAAGTAAAGCGCTATATTCAAAAAGATAAAAATACTCATCACTCGCCTGATATTTCCTCTTTTGTTAAGTGCAAGCGGGAAATAAAGTACCCAAAAAATCGAAAGCAACTCTCTTATTCTATGCGCCAAAACGGCATAGTCCCAAAATACGTAATAACAAAGGATTCCTAAAACCTGCGAAAAAAGGATTTGGCGCATTAAATTATCTGACCTTTTCCAAAAAGAAAAGCCGCAAATTATCAACAAGATATCCAGAATAACAGTCCTAGCATGCCAACTGACTTTACCCCCATACTCCAAACTTTGATAGGAGTCAAGTTTCGAAATGTGTGAAGCTAGAAAATCTAACAGAAAAACTTTGGTTATTAACAGTAATACAAAAAACACGATACTTAAGAAAAACACATCCCTCTTTCTCCAATGTTTCTTCAAATAACAAGCAAAAGGCACAATAACCAAACTAGAAAGATGGAATCCTATCGTTGCAATACCGCAAAGTAGTGATCTCTTGTTTTTTTGTTGATATATATAGACCATTGCCAGAATTAAAAAAGATGCTGCGAAAGAAGCTCTAATTTGGGTCATTTCGTGAAGAGGGAAAAAACGAGCCCCATAAAAGGTCAGAGCAACAAAAAGAATAAACCAATTACGGCTTACTCTTCGAAGTGCAAAACACTTTATCGAGAATGATAAAATGGCCAACAGAGAATAGACCATAACGTTGTTTTTGAAAACTGACGAAACAACAAAAGAAAGATAAGAAAATAAAGGTTCGAACAGATGATTTCTTACATAAGAAAATCCATATTCTCTGGCTTCCGAAAAAAAGCGAGCATAATTTTCGTAATCTCTGCTTACCCCAAATAACTGAAAAATTGCGACTAAAAAAAACGCAATAATGAAACATTTCATTACGATGTTTTTTTTGGATACCTTTATACTGGCAACATGGCAACTTGTTTGCTGTCTACTCATTTTTGCTCCCATAGATCTGATGTCTGTCAAGCGACTTGTCGCTTTTCCGGGGTTAAAGTTTCCCGCGCTCTTTCATCCTTCTCAGGATTGAGCCACACCACTTTGTCCTCCTCCAGGTTCCTCACCGGACGGGTATTCCATCGTTCCGGGAATTTCCGCTTCGCTTCTTCAAACACCTCCTTCCTCGCCGCCAGAATTGCCCCGGACTCTCCACGGTGACGCTGTCCGGGAGTCACGTATTTCAAGGCGCTGTGGCGGTGGATCTCGTTGTACCAATGAACGAAGCCAAAGGTCCAATCGAGTTAAACTCAGATCTGGTGTATGGACATTGAAAAAGAAGGGGCGTATCCTGCCGATTGGGCCGGCAAGCTCACAATCGACATTGGAGGGATACGCCATGAAAAAGTGTACTGCATCCTGCTCTTCCGGTCCAGAGGCTACGGTCAAAGACGAAACGGTCCCGGATCCCCTGACCGAACTTCTGCGGAAGGGAGCCGGAGACCTCATAGCAAAGGCTGTAGAGGCCGAACTGGAGGCTCTGCTTGAGGATTGCTCCTCTCTTCGCCTGGAAGACGGAAGAGCGGCGGTTGTGCGCAACGGATATCTTCCCAGACGGGCTGTCCAGACAGGAATCGGGGACGTGGAAGTGAGGGTACCCAAGGTTCGGGACCGGAGCGGCAAGGGCATTGTGTTCAACAGCTCACTGCTGCCCCCGTATCTGAAGCGGGCGAAGAATGTGGAAGAATTTCTTCCCTGGCTCTATCTGAAGGGCGTTTCCACAGGAGGCTACGGAGAGGCCCTCCACAGCCTCCTGGGCGAAAATGCGAAAGGATTGTCCACCAACACCATCTCCCGCCTCAAAGAGAAATGGACGGAAGAGCACCAGGAATGGAACCGCCGGGATCTCTCAGGCAAAAAGTACGTCTACTGGTGGGCGGACGGAGTGTACAGCCGGGTGAGGATGGATGACAAGCTCTGCCTCCTGGTCATAATCGGAACAACGGAGAAGGGAGTGAAGGAACAGGTGGCGGTGGAAGACGGCTACCGTGAATCCGAGGCGAGAGTAGCACGAAGTCCTCTCCGGCCTGCGGTCCAGGGGACTGAAGGATGGGCCGAAACTTGCCGTCGGTGACGGGTCGCTGGGATTCTGGAACGCGCTTCGGAAAGAATATCCGGAATGTGTTCATCAACGGTGTTGGGTCCACAAGACGGCGAACGTGCTGAACAAAGTGCCGAAATCGCTCCAGGGCAAGATGAAGGCGGACCTTCACGAGATCTGGATGGCCGAGACGAAGGAAGAAGCGGGGAAAGCCTTCGACAGAGCAGCGGCCAAATACGGGGCCAAATACCCCAAGGCGATTGACTGCCTGACCAAAGACCGGGAAGAACTGCCGGCATTTTACAGTTTTCCTGCGGTGCACTGGGTGCACATACGGACGAGCAATCCCGTGGAATCGGCCTTTTTCACCATCCGGCTCAGAACGGCGAAGACCCGGAACTGCGGATCGAGGGCGACGACGCCGGCAATGGTCTTCAAACTGGCTCAGTCAGCAGAGAAGAGGTGGAGAAAACTCAAAGGCTATGAGCTTCTTGGAGAAGTCATCACAGGAGTGATTTTCAAGGACGGAATTCGTGTATCGGACCAATCAGACAGGAGCGCCGCCTGATGATCCATACACCAGATTTGACAATAACTCGGGGCATTCAAGATTCTCCACTTCCTCTTCGCCCTCGTCTTCATGAAGAAGGACACTACCTTCGTCGCGTCGCTTGCGCCGCTTATGGAGACGCTGAAGTCGGCCGTCCGCTCGGGGATGGCGTTGACGGAGGACGCACTGGAGGAACTGTTCAGGGAATTCGTGAAAACAATGCCCGCCTTCCTGAGGAAAATCCTGGGCGTTACTTTGGCATTTTCTCTGTCATGACAACTGTTTACGGTTTTCAAGGTCCTGCGAAAGTTGAGTTATTTTTTTGGGTGCGGATTTAGGTCGGATCTCTAGTATATCGTCTCTTAATACTGGAGATCAGAGAGGGACAGGGCAGTACGTTGTCATTGAAATTTTAGATCTCTTATTGCAAGGTTAAAGGCACGATGTCCGGGACGACAGCGTTTGATATGCCCACATCGCCACATTCAGCAGCCTCCAGATCGGGAGAATTCCCTGCTTAGGCTGTTTTTTAATCAGCGCGCTCCACTCCCGGCGGATTTTTGCGACATCCAAATATTCAGACAAATTATCGTCCATCAGCGATCTGAAGTGCTCGCTCTTAGGCTGAAGCCATGCATACTCTGGCGTGGCGAAGCCGATCTTGTCCTGCCGGCGGTATATGCTCTCCGGTAGAATCTGCTTCATCGACTCGCGCAGTAGCCACTTGCTGAAGCCTCCGTGGATTTTGTAGGCCGACGAGATTGCGAATACTTCCTCGATCATCCGGCGGTCGTCCGCAAAAGGGGTGCGCGACTCTATCTGAAAGCGCATGGAGTTTCTGTCTTCGTAGCGGAGCAACGAGGGGAGGGAGGTTGAAGACATCAGTGAGAAAAGCATTTGGTTCAGCGAATGCCGATTGTAGATGCTTCCGGCAAGTCGGTCCAGAGCGGGGCCAAGATGACGTCCTTTCAATTCGGGCGAGATATACTTCAGCAAGGGGTTACGCCTGCCGTAGACCATTTGTTTTACGCTTCGGGGAAGGTGTTTTTTCAACACGCCGATCAGCATCCCTTTCAGAACGCCCTTCTTCCCCATAGGCGCATTCTCCAGCCCTCGCCACTCACGTGCCAGATCGCGCCACGAGCCGTGCCCCAACATTTCCCGGAAGAAGGCCGTGTAGTACGGCGTGTACCCAGTGAACAGTTCGTCGCCCCCCTGACCGTCCAGGAGTACCGTCACTCCGCGCTCCTTCGCCAGCTTCATCACGCGGTACTGGGCGTAGATGCTGGTTGAACCGAAAGGAAAGTCCTGCGTATAAACCAAGTCCTCAAGATCCGCGATCAGCTCGTCTCCCTGAGGATACACGGTGTGCCACTCTCCTCCCATATGTTCGGCGGCAAGACGGGCCCATGCGCTTTCGTCAATGGATGCGTCGTCGTAGCAAGCGGTGAAGGCTCGCGGTTTATCCCCCACCTCGGCGATGCGCTCGTTCTTGAGAATAGCCGCGATGGCGCCGAAGATCGACGAGCTGTCGATCCCACCGGAGAGGCAGCTTCCCACCGGAACGTCAGACGAGAGATGACGCCGTACCGAGGCGAAGACCAGTTCACGCACCCGCTCCACGTGCTCGGCTGCCTTTTTCTCGCAGAAGGGCTCCCAGACCGTTCCGTCGTGATAGGGCAGCTCGTAGTAGCGGCGCACGTGCAGTCTCTTCTCGGCCAGGTCGAAGCGGAAGGCGTGCGCGGGGGGAAGCTCCATCACCTCGGAAAGGAATGTCGTGCCGTCGTCCCAGCGCTCCACGCCGAAGGCGAGATAGTCGAAGACGGCCTCCGAGCGCACCGTCCGCCGAAAGTCGGGGAGGGAGGCGAAAGCCTTCGCCTCCGACGCGAAGGCGAAGAGCGCGTCGTTCTTGAGATAGTAGAGCGGCTTCACCCCGAAGCGGTCGCGCGACCCGAAGAGCAGATTGCGCCGTTTGTCGTAGAGCACGAAGGCCCACATTCCGTCGAAGCAGTCGAGGCACTCCTCCCCCCACTCGGCGTACGCCGCCAGCAGCACCTCCGTGTCCGTCCGGGTACGGAAGATGTGACCGCATTTTTCAAGTTCGGCGCGGAGTTCCATATAGTTGTACAGCTCACCGTTGTAGGTGACCCACAGGTTACCGTCGGCGAAACTCATCGGCTGATGCCCAGCAGAGGAGAGGTCGATGATCGAAAGACGCCGATGAGCTAAGAAGAGGTCGGCGTATCCATCGAAGCGCGCGACGTCGGAGAGGGGGAGCTGCGAGTCCTCGCCCCCCAGAGGTGTCACCGCGCCGTCGTGCGTGGAGACGGCGATGTACCCCTCGTCATCTGGTCCGCGATGACGAAGGAGGTTCGCCATGAAATGAATCGTTGAAGCGTTGGCGTTGGCGTTAGAGTTAATGTTGAGCAGTCCACATATTCCGCACATTGATTTATAGCTCCTTTACGATTTTCCTTGAATAAACCTGCTTTGCAGCGCACGTACCGCCTTCGAAAGCTCCTCTCTTGTGATGATGCCAGTTCGTATCAGCACGAACGCCAGCACGAAGGCAAGAGTCCCCTTCAGAAAGAGATTCAGTAGCATTCCGAAGGGGAGCAAATTTGCAGCGAGAATGCAGGCGAGCGCCGCAAAGGTCGCCTTGCCTAGCGCGGGCCAATTGTGCGCCACCGGATAGAACTTCTGACTGAAACGCATGTATGCCGTGAAGACGAGGACGTACCCCAGAAGCGTCGCCGCCGCAGCCCCTCTGATGCCGAAGAGGGGAATGAGAAAGTAGTTGAAGCAGGTGTTCGCAAGAGCGCCACCGATGTTGATCCAGAGCGTCAGATGCGTTTTTTTTGCGATGCCGATACCCGGCGCGAAAATGTACATGTTGGATATCAGGATCGCCGGGACGAGAAAAACGACCACTCCTGCTGCGGAGTAGTAGTCCGGAGTGGTCAGCAGACGAAGTATTTCGTCCGCGAACCCCGCAAGGCCAAAGAAGAGCATGAGTGCGAAAAAGAGAAAGGCGCGAAATATCACCGCTATCTGCCTCGGAGTATCCGACGACTTGTAGTTCGTATAGATCAGCGGCGTCAGCGCCCCTTGAAAGCCCACCATTACCAGCCCCACGATACTTGAGAGTCGAAAGCCTATGCCGTACAGCCCGAGGTCGCCGAGCGAGAGAAAGTGGTTGATCATCAGTCGGTCGATGTAGTGGCTGATGAAGACCGCGATCCCCGAGGGAACCAGCGGAGCGGAGAAGAGCAGCATCTCCTTGAGGCGTTCTTTTTTGAAGACGGGCTGAAATGAAGCGCGCAAGCTGGAAATTCCATAGAAGCAACCCGCCAGAGCACCGCCGAGCATCCCCCAAAGCAGACCGGAGAGCCCCCATCCCAGAAAGTAGGCCAGCGTCACGGCCAGAGATGCCGTTGTCAGCGTCACCAGCACGCTGGCAATGGCGTACTGCTTGCTGCGCAGCTCCCACCGGAACTGATTCTGCACCAGGTAGAAGATGCCGTTCGCCCAGATGTACGCCATGCCCAGACGGAAGACCGGGTCGAGATCGGCCCGCCCGATGATGAATTGCGAGAGCAGCGGTGCGAGCGATATGGTGAACACCAGAAAGAGGGTATAGCAAAAGAGCGTGAACCAGAAAGCCGTGGAGGCGTATTGCACCTTTTTTACCCCGTCTTCCTCCGCCGCGTAGAAACGCGCGACGCCCTGCGAGACCTCAAGTGCGACAGTCAAATTGGCAAGCGAACCGAAGACCATCAGCATGTCGAGCGCTCCATAGTCCACGGGAGAAAGCACGCGGGTATAGAGGGGCACGAGTATTATCGAGAGTCCCCGGCTTAGGATCGCCGGGATGGTGTAGATCAGACTATCGTGGAAGAAGGCGCGAATCATGAGACAGTGTCCGAATCAAGTCCAGCGAACTCGACGAAAGCCTGCTCAAGGTCCGGTCTATGGGCAAGTTGAAGGGCTTTGACTCCCTTGGAGAGAATTAGGTTGCGGACTATCTCTTTGACCTTTTTTTCGGGAAGCCCCCCTCCGTGCAGGTATACGATCTCCTTGGGATTTGCAAACCATTCTTCCGGAATGTCACCGTCGATCAGGCGGATGTACTTCTCAGCGACGCACTTCGCCGACCATTTTTCCTGAACGAATGCGCGAGCTTTTTCCCCTAAAGCCTCTCGGTAGTCTCGATTATTAATGAGTTTTTCGATAGCTTTTTCTAAATCTTCAGGATGACAACTTTGACTTGGCGGCAACATATCAGGCATGTGTTTATTAAGTATTTCCCAACCATAGCCTCCGATTACGGCAGGTTTGCCGAACCATGCGGCTTCCGTTGCAAAACCGGCCATCGGGTGATCACTGTAAATTTGATCTATCACGAAGTCGCACAAAACAAGTTCCTCTAATACAACACTATTCGGTTGTCCTATCACTTCGATGAATTCGATCTCATAACCCTTTTTCTTCAAGGACTTGATCGCTTCGCGAATTCTTGGCGTCCCCTTTGCCTGCGGATGGGAGGGCGAGTGCAAGATGCGCACTCCCCGCGTTTTCTCTGATGGTGGGTTGACAGGAGTTCTTGCGCTGTAGGGAAGTCCGATATAGAGCCAATTGATAAAGGGGAACTTAAGAAAATGGCAGGACAAAGGAGCGCCCAGCACCAGATCGGCATGTCGTTCGATAAAGTCGCACCGTTTTTTGATGCGCTTTGTAATGTTTTCAAGAACGTGAAGATCAAGGTGTTTCCCATCGGTATCAAGATACCCTCCGTCAACATATGGCGGCCTGGCATCCGAACCGTGGGCGATGTTGCAGATCACTCGCTTCCCGAATAACCTGAGCAAAGGCAGGTCGAGATTCCACCGAAAAAAA
The DNA here is from genome assembly GCF_016756745.1 of Aminivibrio sp. Lineage (NCBI taxonomy): Bacteria > Thermotogati > Synergistota > Synergistia > Synergistales > Aminobacteriaceae > Aminivibrio > Aminivibrio sp. The sequence continues at coordinate 21,528 of NZ_JAESIH010000018.1, read as the reverse complement.
GAGCTGCCGAAACCGAAAATAAAAACGTCGTGTCGCATTAGCGCCCCGAAAAAAAGAAGAATTTTCAGTACTTCTGAACCGCCGACATATAGCAGCTTGCGAAAGAGCTTCTTGCGGGGTGTTCGGACGCGAAGAGCCGAGACTCTCTCGTAGAGATCCGCAAGGAGCGGCTGGTTTTCTTTGGATCGCTCGTATCCAAAAGGATGCGCGTTCCCCCCCACAAATGTCACGGCATACCCCTTCTCGCGCAATCCCTTGGTAAGCTGGCCGTAATACCCCGCAATTTCTGTCATTCCGATGAATATTCTTTTCGACTTCACGATCCAATCCCCGCTCTTTTCAATCTACACACACCCGTACCCACCATCAACGTCCAAAACGCTTCCCGTCATCCATCGTGCCGCGGGACTCAGCAGAAACGCAACCGCGTTCGCTACGTCCTCCGGCTTGCCGACGCCTAGAGGGTGCATTCTGTTCATCGCCGCGTCAAACTCCTCCTCTGAAGAGTACAGAGCCTTCAGCTTCTCCAGCATTGGAGTCTCCACATATCCCGGGCAGATGCAGTTGAATCTGATCCCTTTTTGTGCGTATTCGACAGCCAGAGTTCGAATAAGAGAAATCAAAGCGCCTTTCGAAGTAGAGTATGCCGCTTTCCCTGAAGCGCCAAACCGTCCCGCCATGGAGCTTATTCCCACTACGGAAAGACCTGTTTCATGCCTTCCCTTTCGAAGTATTTGCTGGCAGATCTGCCAGAATACGTCCAGGTTGACCTTCATCACCTCGTGCAAATCATCGAGCGAGGTGGACCGGAAAGGGAGTGTTCGCTCTATTCCTGCACAGTGGACGAATCCGGAATGCGGCCCCGATTCCGATACTACCTGCAGTACCATTTCAGAAATGAACCCTTCATCGGCCAGGTCTCCTGGCAAAAGCAGGTGCCCTTCTCCTTGCATGGCGTTCCGTGTTTCTTCCAGCCGTTTTTCATCTCTTCCTGAGAGAATGCAAATACCCCCAAGGCAGGATATCCGAATGGCTACAGCTTTGCCGATACCCGACGAGGCTCCGGTTACAAGAACGATTTTTCCTTCAAGGGAGAAAGGGTTCATGTCCATTGTTCTTTACCGCATGTAGGCGAGAATGTCGTTGACTGTCTTAAGGGCTTTTATCTGGTCTGCCTTGAGCTGGACTTTATATTTTTTGTCCAGCATTGAGATAACGGCGATTATCCCCATGGAGTCCCATTCTTCAAGCTCTTCAAGAACAGCATGCTGCTTGATGAGTTCTTTCTCAGCGTCGAGCGCTTCTGCTATAAGTGCAAGTTTTTCTTCCATAATCTTTATGTTGTCTCCTTTTTTCTTTTTTCAATGGTCGTTTTTTTCGTCTTTACAGGCAGAGTACGGTAGCTCCCCAGGAGTAACCGACACCAAAGCCGGCTACGAGAACCTTCGATCCTTCTCCGATAAGTCCTTTGTCGAGGGCGTTCCGGAGTGCAATGGGGATGGTCGCACTTACCGTGTTCCCTGTTTCCTCAACGTCAATGTAGAATCTTTCTTCCGGTATTTCCAGACGCTCACGGAGATTTTCAAGTATAAACCGGTTCGCCTGGTGGAAGACATAGAGGTCTATATCTTCTCCGGCAAGGTTGTTCTTCTCCAGAGTCTTGCGGACCATTTCCGGAACGGCCCGGAGGGTAAAGGAAAATATCTCGGGTCCGTTCATATAGAGGTTATCAAGGGAACGGATATTTCCCCCTTCGTCGGTTTCTTCTTTAGAGGTTTCAGCCGAACGGGGACGGGCCATACCTCCGGCAGGGACGATGAGGTTCGGTCCCCCTGAGCCGTCCGTTCCCAAAAAGAATTTGCCTATCCGTGCGGCGTCATCTCCGTCGAGAAGTGTCGCCGCGGCCCCGTCGCCGAAGATCGTGCGGGTGCTTTTGTCCATTGGGTGTATATGCCTGGTGTAGGTCTCGGCCATTATCATCATGATTTTCGACGCTGCCCCAGTACTCAGCAGCCCCTGGGCGAGAGAGAGACCGTAGACAAAACCGGAACATCCGAGGTTGAAGTCCAGAGCTCCGATGGATGTGGGCAGCCCGAGACGATCCTGCACAAGGCACGCAGTTGTCGGCAGGAAGTAATCCGGGCTTTGGGTGCAGAGCAACAGGAAGTCGACGGTGCTCCGGTCGATTCCGTACTCACTGAAAAGACGCTCGGCGGCTCCCACTGCAAGGTCAGAGACAAGTTCATCCTTGACCACATGGCGTGAGCGGATGCCGGTCTTGCGGTAGATCTTCGTCGCCGACCATTTGGGGTCGTTGTAGTTTTCTGCGAGAGTTTCGTTCGATAGATCCCCGGAAGGCAAAAAAAAAGCTGTTCTCATTTCTCGTCACTCCTCATCCATTACTTTGATTATCTTGGCCGGATTTCCGACTACCTGAACGTTGCTTTTCCGCACAGAACGGTACACGACACTGTTCATTCCCACTAGGACATTGTTAGCCAGAGAAAGACCGTCTTTAACAACTGAACCAGGAGCCAGCCAGCAGTTCGCGCCTGTTTGAACGCTACCGCAAAGAATTACCCCTGCCGTAAGAACACTATTTTTTCCTAAACGAACATTGTGTGCAATGTGACAGAAATTGTCGATCTTGCAGTTTTCGCCGATAACGGTAGAATCAAGACACCCTTTGTCTATGCAGGCGTTGGCACCGATTTCGACATCGTCGCCGATTTCCACTCCGCCTATATGGGGTATTTTACGGTAAAGATCGTTCTCGTCCTTGAAATAGCCAAAACCGTCCGCTCCTATGACCGCTCCAGAAAAAACACGACAACGCTTACCTATGTGAACGCCCGGATAGACGACCACATTCGCATGAATTTCCGTATCTTCGCCTATGACGCAGCTCTCACCGATGACGGCATGGGGGCCGATAAAAACGTTTTCCCCTAACGTCACATTCTCCCCGATAACGGCGGAAGGGGCGATGCCGCTTTTACCCTGCGAATCCGCGAATCGGCTTACAACTTCGAAAAAAGCTCTTCGAGGATCGGGAGACCTAAGAATGGAAATCTCGCCGGGCGCGTTCGACACTTGCTCTTCGGGGCAAATGACGGCACCTGCGCGAATATCGCTCCAATCGGATATCGGCTGCCTGCTCCACGAGAGCGTTCCCTCCCTGGTTGCGGATAACGGGGAGAAGCCGGAAAGAATCCCATCCACACAATCAAAGGACTGTCTGTCCACTCTGCTAAGGAGTTTGCGCCCAGCGAGGAAGTCGATTACTCTCACCAATTCAATCATCCATCCCACCACTCTTCCGAGAAAAATTTGCGTCTAATGGAAAGCTCAGCGTTCTATTGACAGTATTCTTCTTGGACCGTATGCCCTTTCTGTTGCCAAGAGCTGCTCCTGCATCTGACTGAAATTACTCAGTAGAGCGTACTCCCAAGCTTCTTCGGTCGACGGTGAGCTATCGTAAACCCACCAGAGAGGGTGAATGAGCAGTTGAAGCTTCTTGAAAAGGCGCTCTTCGAAAATTTTCCGGGGTGAATGGTTTTTAAACAGACGGTTGGAATCAGACGCATAATGAAAACCGGCCATCTGTGTCGGCGAGTACGTATTGATTCTATAGCCGGTATCCACCTGCCCCTGCAAAACAGTTTCGCCCGGCTGATGAAACGAGACAACTTCGACCGAAACGTGAAACATCTTTTCGAGCATAGTCGCTTCTAAGTCTATCCACTCCGTGGTGGACAGACGCGCATCCGGTGTAAAACCCTGGTCATAATGAAGACCGATGAAGTGCCCCAGAGCGATGATCTTTTGAATCAGGCGAACACTGGCACGACTCATGAGATTGTACAAAGGGGATCGCGTCATAATAAAAAAAGTCGATCGCACGCCTAGCTTTTGCTCCTCAACAGCCATGATCGAAGCAGCCAGTAGATCGGCGTCCACGTCGTGCCGTAAAAGACAGACTTGCTCCGAATCGTTACGCTCTCCGAAAGAGGAAAAAACGTATCCCGAGCGCATCGCCGTTCGCAAAATGCTAACGTAAGCTTTCATGTTAAAAATATTAACCAAAAAACTCTTCCTTTCGCAAATTGGAGCTGATTTCGGAGAACGGTTGTTTGTTCTGTAGCTTAAGTCTCTTGCCCGAAGCGTGAATCACTTTATAGCAAGGAGTCGATATACATCTTGATCCCTTGCGAGAAAGAAACTCGCGGCCGCCATAGCAACCGGCTCATCTTCTCGATGCTGCCGACGATTCTGGCCGGAACTCCATCCGTCTGCTCGAAGCGGACTTCCTTACCCAGAGCCTCGCCGATGTGCTCTCCGATCCGTCGCAGAGAGAGAACCTCCGGGCCGCCAATGTTCACCTTGCAGCTTGTGTTCACGGACAGCGCTTGCTGAATCGCGCGGACGGCGTCCTCCACGTAGGTAGGGTTGATGTGGAGACCGTCCTCCCCGGCGAGCTGGATTGACTGCCCGTTTCGCACCCGCTCCACGAGGCGGGGGATCAGCATGTCCTTACGCTGCCCCGGCCCGTAGACGAAGAAGGGACGCAGCACAACCACGTTCATGTAGGGCGTGTAGTTCTCCGCAACGATCTCGCCGCACATTTTTGTCGCCGCGTAATATCCGAGCTCTCCTAAAGGAGAGAGCGAACATTTCTCATCGAATGGTTCATCCGATTTTCCATAGACGCCGCCAGTCGAAGTATAAACGAATGTCCGAACCCCGGCGCGCCTTGCGTAATCAAACGCCCTCAACAGGCTCAGCGTATTCACGCAAAATACGCTTTCGGCGGACTCCGGAAAATCACGGAACTTCTCCGACTGAGCTAAGTAGATGACGCTGTCGATACGATCCGGGAGATCGTCCGCATTCCATTCACTTTCTAGATCGACATTGATTGTGCTGTTGTTCCGGCGTCCTACGGTGTGGACGGTGTTTGTTTCTTCCAGAATCGGTAGTAGATGTGTTCCAATAAGGCCGGACGCTCCAAAAAGTAAGTAATTCATTAAACTCACGCCCTTTTTTGTTTTTGCCCCAGTAAAATTCGGCATCTTCTTTTCTTTTCTGCCCTTGAAGCTGAGGGGCGGATATGGGTGCTGTTCTATCAGCATCTATGTACGAGCTTTTGCTTGTCTTGAAATGTCATACATCGTTAAGGTAAACGAATTGTGTAAAAGACAGAGTTCGTTTGCTCAAGATGGCAATAATCGACTATGTCCCCAATTGATTCCATATAGGCATGTAGATTCTGGGAAGTGAAATAGTGAAAATGAAGATCGTCTAATGGTATGCCTTGCTCTAGCTGTAAAGCTCTTTTTTTCATTGCCAAGTGCAATCGCAATAACGAAATTGGGAGTCTTATCATTTTGCGAATGATTTTATATAGGGAAAGAAAATTAAAGCCGCGCCAGCTCTCAGCCATAGTTAATTCGCCAACAATATTGGGATCGTGTAGCCCGACCCAGAAAAAACCAAGCCGTTTTTTTGATTATTTTGCGTATTTCGCATACCACCGCTTCTAAGTCGGGAAAATGATCAAGGCTAGTGGAAAATATCAAGCAATCAAAGAACGTATCAAGAAACTGGTGTAATCCCTCGAATTTGCCGTTGATAAAAAGGTAATCGCGATTCGTGTTTGTAGGAATAGGGTCTAGTCCTATATAGATGGCTTTGTTGCAATCGTTTATTTCTCGAAAATATAGAGGTATTTTTCTTGAAATTTCACAGCCAACGTCCAGTGTATAGGAAATATCTTGTTTGAGGTTGGTCATGATCTGGTACCCGATAAAACGACGGAAATGATACATCAGATAGACAATTTGAGGCGATAGGTTTTCTTTTTCGTGAGTTTCTTTATACTCATCCAAGGAGTTGTCCTGTTTGGCAAATGCTGTTTCATCCTCAATCAGTTCAGTTTGGATTGTTCTAGAAAGGTTCTGATTTTGATCGACAAATCCATTTTGGGTAATGTGGTATCGCTGCATGGCGCAACCTCCTTAAAATATGCTCTCTATCCAGCTTTCAACATTCAAAAAAGACCACACCAGCAGCCGTCTATTCTGCACACCTCCGAGATGCTCCTCCACCAGCGACTGGAGCACGTCCTTGTCCATGTACTCGAAGATCTTCGCATTCTCCCCCATCAATGTTCTGCGCACGTACTCCATGCTCTCCCCCTTTAACCACGAGGCGTCTGGGGCGGAGAAGCCCTGTTTCTGCGCGGTCGTGATCTGATCGGGGATGTGGCGCTGCATCACTCTGCGGAGGAGATTCTTGCCGTCGTTGGTCTTTTGGAAGTACTTGCTCTGTTTGCTTCCCGGCTCGTTCTCGTTGATGCGGACGACGTCGTCGAGGTTGCGGAGCTTCATTCTGACGGGGAGCCGCATGGCGAAGTCGACGAGGTCGTTGTCCAGGAAGGGGACGCGCGTCTCCAGGGCGTGGGCGCTGGAGAGCTTGTCCTCGACGACGAGGAGGCCGTGAAGGAATGTCTTGGCCTCGAAGTAGAGGGAGTGGTTGATATACTCCTCGGGAGAACATGGAGCCTGATCGCGCCGTTCGAAGACGGATTTGAAGATGTCGCGGGTCCAGACGTGCTTCACCCGATCCCACACGGGCTTGAACAGCTCTTTGAGCGCACTGTTGGAGGCGAGGCGCTGCCAGTAGCGGTAGTATCTGTCGATGTAGTCGTCGAAGTTGGCGCAGACGGCGGCGCGGTAGTAGCGCCAGGGGTAGCCGCCGAAGAGTTCGTCGCCGCCTCCGCCGGAGAGGACGACTTTGACGAACTTGGAGGCGAGCTGCGCGGCGTAGAAGTTGGGGTAGCTTTGGCCGACGCGTGGCTCTTCGAGGTGCCAGGCTAGGCGGGGCATGACGCGCTCCATGTCGCCGGCCTTGAGGACCATTTCATAGTGTTCGGTTTTAAAGAGGTAGGACATGTGTTCGGCCTTTTCGCGCTCGTCGAAGCCCAGTTCGAGTCCTGAGGCGGAGTTGAGGTCGAAGCCGCAGGTGAAGGTCTTCATGTAGGGCAGCTCCTTGGCGGCGACCGCGGTGATGCTGCCGGAGTCCATGCCGCCGCTGAGGTAGGCCCCCACGTCGACGTCGCTGACGAGCTGGCGTTTGACAGCTTGGCGGAAGAGGAAGTCCAGCTCTTCGGCGTATTCGTCCTCGGTGCGCGCGGTTTCGGGCTCGTGGAAGTCGAAGTCCCAGTAGCGGTCGATCTTGAGCGCGCCCGGCGCAGCGCCGAGCGGAAGGAGCGTCCTGCACCCTGCGGGGAAGAGACGGATGCCTTTGAGGAGCGTTCTGTCGGTGAAGATGTTCTGGAAGGTGAAGTATTCCAGAAGAGCTTCGAGGTCAAGTTCGCGACGGACGGTGCTGTCGGCGAGGATGGCCTTCTGCTCCGAGCCGAAGAGGAAGGTATTTCCGGCGAAGGTGTAGTAAAGTGGCTTGACGCCGTATCGGTCGCGGGCGAGGAAGAGAGAGGCGCGCGTCTTGTCCCAGAGGGCGAAGGCGAACATGCCGTTGAAACGCTCGACGCAGGCGGGGCCCCACTCGATATAGGCATGGAGCACGACTTCGGTGTCGGTGCGCGAGGTGAAGACGTGACCGAGCGCTTCCAGCGTTTTGCGGAGTTCGCAGAAGTTGTAGATTTCACCGTTGAAGGTGATGGCGTAATTGCCGCAGGGGGAGATACGTGGCTGGTGTCCGGCGGGGGAGAGGTCGATTATGGCGAGCCGCCGGTGTCCGAGGCCGAGGAAGCTGTCGATGTAGAAGCCTTCACCGTCCGGGCCGCGATGCGCAACGGCGTCGGTCATTTTACGCAGGGCGACGGGAGAGACGGGCTGTCCGTCGAGGTTGAAGATGCCGGCGATGCCGCACATTATTCGTCATCCTCCGCGATTTGGTTAGTCGCGGTAGATCTTATGGAGTTGAAGATGGTGTATACACTAGGCGTCATGTCCTTTCTCCTTTTTAGGACTAGCGCGACGGTGGCGCATGGTCGCCGGGCGGTGATTCGCGTACGGTTTATTTGTGAGTAATTTTATTACTCGAAATGTGTTTTGTCAAATGGTCAGGCGGGGGGAATTGGAAGGGCAAGGCACTTCTCTGTTGCACAGATATAGGCTACGCGAAAAGGGAAAACCTCTATGGTTTTCCCTTTTCGAAAACTAACGACTCTCTTTACATTTTACGAACCGACTAAAAAACGAGAACACTAAGGTTTTAACCAATCACTATCGGGGCGAACTATCAACCTTGCATTATTATACGCCATTTTCATCGTAAGGCAAGTACGCCCGATGTATCTTCCGGCATTCTCTTCGCGGGAAAGCGCCAATGCCAGATCGGGAACTTCGTTGTTCGTAAGGCATATTGGTATCAGCAGCTGTATTTGTCCACGGTAATATTGGGGAACCGCTGTTTTATAGTTGGATTCGATTCGTTTTATGGTGTTTTTCAGGGCTCCATCAAAAAGTCCCTTGATCTGAAGGTATGGCATTGAACGAACCTGGGACGGGAATCGGGATAAGTTTTCAGCTTCCGACAAAATGTGATCGTACTGGGGAAAAACTGTATAATGTGTATTGAATATCAATAAAGATGGGTCCGAGAAATAATCGGCTCGACGTGGCAAAGGGTATCCAAGCACTGCCGCCTGATATGTCGTAAGGAACGATTGCAGTTTCCAATCCTGCCTTTGTCCGGGATCGTTTGTTAGAAAAGTGGCGAAAATGGGCTCGTAGCTCTTATCAAAAAGTCCGGTATTGAAAACACAGACCGATTTGTCGGCGGATATGTATAAAATATTATTTTTTTCAGCCTCTTCGGCTGCGCTATATTCGACGTAAACCTTGTTGAAAGTGTGAAAGATGTAGCTTTTGAGAATAGCGAGGGACCGTCCTGCGACGGCATCTCCCCAAACTTCGGGCAGCGCTATGGAGGCCAGGAGTGATAGTTTGCGATCCCAGGAAGGGCAATAGGCGAAATCAAAGAGTTCCATGAAGATTTCTCCTTCATTATGCGGATTTGTATGCCTTGTTAGATGTTGCCATTTTGAACGTTTGCCGCTATCGTGCGTTCATTGCCTTGTCCATCTGAGATGTTGTAGGGCGGTGGTGCTGTTGTTGGTGGCGAGGGCGCGCTTCGCCCCGGTGAAGGCGGCGAAGCGGCTCTGGAATTCGGTGACGAAGGGGCCCTGGACGACCCAGCCGGTGTCGAGAGGCTCGACAAGAAGTTCGCGCTCGCGCTGGTCGAAGTAGGGCTTTGTGATGGGGATTTTCATGCTGCTACGCCTTCTTCCTGCGCTGCTCGACAAGTTCCATGTGGGCGCTGCGCCATTCGATGAGTTTGCGCAAGCCCTCTTCGAGTTCGATGCTATAGGTGAAACCGAGGTCCTCGGCGGCAAGGCGCGGGTCGCCGATGCGGTTAGTGACGAAGGTTTTTCCGGCAGGCTCGTACTGGATCTCCTGAGTTGAGCCGGTGACTTTGAGGATCATCTTCGTGAGGTCGAGGATGGAGGTCTGGACACCGGAGCCGACGTTGTAGTTCTTGTCGGTCGCCGTGGCCTTCATGGCGCAGACGTTGGCGCGGGCGACGTCGCTGACGTAGATGAAGTCGTACGCCTGGGAGCCGTCTCCGTAGACCTGCGGGGAGAGCCCCTGGTCGAGACGGTCGAGCATCTTCATGATGACGGCGATATAGGTTCCCTTGTAGTCCTGGCGAGCGCCGTAGACGTTCATGTAACGCAGTCCGGCGTAGTCGAGGCCGTAGCGGTGGTAGTAGGCCCGGCACATGTGTTCGCAGGCGATTTTGGTGGCGCCGTAGAAGGTTTTGTTATTGTAGGGGTGGTCCTCGGTCATGGGGAGTTCGAGGGCGTCGCCGTAGACGGATGCCGAGGATGAATAGACTAACTTTTTAACGTTATGGCGGGCGCAGGCTTCCAGCACGTTGAAGGTGCCTTCGATGTTAGTGTGGAAGGCGCTGCGGGGGTAGTCGTAGCAGTGGAGCAGCCAGAGCGCGGCGAGATGGACGACGTAGTCTTTCCCCTTGACGGCTTGGTCGAGGATGTCAGTCTGGAGCATGTCGCCGCCGAGTTCGAATACCTTGACGCGGGGGTCTTTGAGGGCGTGAGCGATATTGTCGTGGGTTCCGCGGCAGAAATTGTCGTAGATGACGATCTCGGCCACGTCCTCCTTGACGAGTTCGTCGACGACGTGGGAGCCGATGAATCCAGCGCCGCCGATGACGAGTATTCTGGAGCCTCGAATGTCGCGTGCGGGTGTCTGCATAATCATATCTCCTTTGAGGTTGTTTACTGTATTATGCCAGAAGGGAGCTGACAATACACTCCCCTGCGTTTCCGTTTCCAAAGAGGGATCCGGGAAAATGACGCGTCTGGGAAAGCGAAGCAACACCTGCCGCCAACTCTTCCGCTTTTGGGCCGCAGAGAATATTCCAACCTGAATCTACGATCTCCCTCCACCCCGTATCAGGCATAACTACCGCAGCCCTCTTGCCCGCGTAGTAAGCCTCCTTCTGATACCCGCCGCTGTCGGTTACTACGGCTGCACAGTCCTGAGTGAGGGACATGAGGTCAAGGTAACCGATGGGTTCCGTTGCCTGCAGACTGCCCGCCAGACCACCCAGCCCGAATTCGACAATACGCTTGCGGGTTCTGGGGTGAATGGGCAAAAGAATTTCAAGCCCCGTTTCCTTTTTCACCCGCACAAGTCCCTCGAGGATGCTCCTGAGAGAGTCCTGGTTGTCCACGTTGAAATCGCGGTGCAGGGTGGCGATAATGTATCGGCCTTCCTCCAGTCCGTACTGTTCCCGTGTCTCTTTCGGGGTAAACCGAGGCTTCATCTTTAGGTACAGGTCATACATTACGTCGCCAGCAACAAAGACGCCTTCTGTTATTCCTTCTTTTTCAAGGTTCTTCGCAGCCAGATCGGAACAACAGAAGAGATATTTGGATATATGGTCGGTGAGGACCCGGTTTATTTCTTCGGGCATGTCTTTCGGACTCTGCCTGATTCCGGCCTCCACGTGAGCCACGGGGATCTTAAGTTTTGAAGCGGCCAATGCCCCGGCTACAGTAGTGTTTGTGTCGCCATATACGAGGACAAGATCAGGTTTTTCTTTCAGAAGAAGATCCTCGAACTTGATCAGTACTTCTGCAGTCTGCTTTCCATGAAAACCGGAGCCCACGCCGAGAAAATAATCCGGCTGCTTCATGTCGAGTTCCGTGAAAAAGATGTCGGACATGTTGGCATCGTAGTGCTGGCCTGAATGGACAAGGATGTGGTTCCACGCGTTTCGCCGGCGCACTTCTGCGCCGATGACCGCTTCTTTTATGAACTGGGGACGGGCTCCAACGAGAGATACAACTTTTTTCATGGGGTTCTCCTGTATTAAGGCAAGAGGCGAGAGGCGAGATTCTTCGCTTCGCTCAGAATGACAATGCCTGACTTTTTTCGGCTCAGAATGACAATCCTAGATTCTACTTTAGCGCTCAGAATGACAATTCAAATGCAGATTCCTCGTCGCGAAAATCTGCTCCTCGGAATGACAAAAGACCGAATGCTTTTAGAGTAATTTTATTACTCGAAATGCGTTCTGTCAAAAAGTTAGAGGGAGTTTCTTCCGAGGATCTGGACTGCTCTTCCGGTTCTCGCCGATTCGTATGCCGCCTGGATTATCTCCACGGTCTTTCTTCCTTCCCTGCCCGTGAGGAGGGGTTCCGCTTTGCCGTCCAGAACATCCAGCACATGGCGGTAGAAGGGAAGGTGACCGAAACCGTAGACGCTCGAAGGGTTGGTATTGGCTTCATCAACCTCGTTGTCCATCGGGTCCGGGGCGTCGAACTGCCACTGCTCTATTTTGTTGAGGGCCACGCCGCCGATGCGCACGGTGCCTTTTTCCCCGAGGAGGGTAATGCTGCCCTCGAGATTCTTCGGGTAGGTGAGGTTGGTGACGTTGATGCTGCCCAGGGCGCCGCTTCGGTATTTCAGGTTGACGGTGATGGTGTCCTCCGCCTCGATCCTCCTCGCGAGGGTGGCGCTGAATGCCTGGACGGATTCCACCGCACCGCCCATCCACTGCATCATGTCCACGTAGTGAGAGGCCTGGTTGCTGAGGCACCCACCATCGAGCTCCCAGGTGCCCCGCCACTTCGCCTGATCATAGTAGTCCTGGGGGCGGGTCCAGAAGACGTTGGACGAGAGCAGATAGAGACGTCCGAAGCGGCCGGCCTCCAGGGCCCGGCGCAGCAGGGCGATGGTCCGATTGAACCGGTTCTGCTTGACGACGAAGTATCCCACTCCCTTTTCGTCGCAGGCATCGATGGCCCTGTCCACGGAGGAGAGGCTGGTGCCCGCGGGCTTCTCGGAGAGGGCGTGGCGACCGTACCGGGCTGCAGTCTCCACATGAGTCGGGTGAAGGCCCGATGGGGTGCATATGGATACTACATCTGATTTCACTGCCTCGAGCATGGATTCCATGGACGGGAAGGGCTGGCAGCCGGTCCTTTCTGCCACGGCGCAGGCCCGGTCAGGAACGGGGTCGCAGCAGGCTAGGAGCTTTGCCCGGCTTTCCTTTTCGAGTTCAAGAAGGGTATCTACATGGTTCTTGCTGATCCGGCCGCAGCCGGCGAGGGCGAATGTGTGCATGACTCTACCTCCCGAAAGGTTGTTTTTTGCGCATTTTTTCAAGTTCTTTCCCGCCTTTTTCCGTCAAACGATACTGTTGCAGACGGCTTTTCGGTCTGTCCGGTATCGTCATCTCAATCAGTCCGGATTCCAGCGCGGGGGCGAGGTATTTTTGGCGAAAGTGTTCAGCATTTTTCAGCCCTAGCCTGGCCTGAAGTTCACGCCTGCTCATTTCACCGTGAAACGCGGAAAGGAAAAGAACTTCCATGGCGACTTCCGTGGTGACTTCCATGGTAACTTCCGTGGTGACATCCTTTTTGTCCGCGGTCGGCAGATAGACAATGGTTCTGAAGATGTCCCCCTCCATTAGTTCCGGCATTCTGCCTCCGTATGCTTCACCGTATTTTGTAAGGTTGCGCACACCGGAACCAAGTTCGTCCGCACGGCCTATTTCCCTGAAAAACCTGGCAATTACCGGGTTTTTAGGGAAAGGAGAGAATGACTTGGGGTCAATCAGCCCGAATCCATGGGATTTATTGCTGTTTTCTGTGCGTACATCATCTTTTCCGATGATGAGCTTTGCGGGAAAGGGGTTTGAATATTCTCTGTGGATGAGGATGTTTGATGCGATTTCCCTGAATATCAGCTCCCGCAGGCTAAAGCGCGTGTCTCGTTCAAGATGGAAGGGGTCAGGTAGATGTTTTGCGATAAATGCCATGATCCTGTCGTAGCTGTCGATCAGGTTTGTGTGAACGACGTCGCGGTCATCGTAACGGTCAACATTTTTTATACGCAGGATCAGATCAGTCCGATGATGGGGAACTGCGGAAAGTATGGATTCGTCCTTTCCGAGCAAAAGGATACCCGCCAGGGTAATACCGCTTTTCCCCGTTTCAAGGTTCACCTGGTGCAGTTGCGCACTTTTTAACAGTTCCATATCATCCATGCGCGTCCAGGGATGATCCTTTCGCTGGATTCCCGCTATTTTCCTGACGCGGGCTATAAGGTCTTCGCGGAGATCTGCGAGTTCGGCATGGGAGTAGATACGGTTCTCCGAGTAGGAGTTTTGTTTTCGTATGTAAAGCTCCGCCACAGACCGGGTATTTCCCGTGATATCGATATCTCCGTCCTCGCTGCGGTCAAAAATTCGCCCTGCGCAGCGATGCACCTGAGAACTCTCGGGAACAAAGACCTGCAGGATCGTGACACCGTCTATTTCGATTTCATTCAAGGCCAGGTAGGGCGGCGGACTGATTTTTTCCCGATTGTTCAAAGTCGAGGCAAATTCTCTTTTTATTCTGGAAATGTTACCCTGATCAATTCCTGTAATTCTACCGTCATCGGCTACTCCAAGAAGAATATTTCCCCCGTTCCGGTTGAGAAAGGCACATACTGTTTGGTACACGCTTTTGCTGAGAGCCCGCCCTGATTCTTTAAACTCAATGGTCAGACCTTCTCCCTTCCGGATAAGGCTGCGGATCCGCTCAACCTCATTCAGATCAGCGTTCATTTTGGTAATGAGGCTTGTACCTTGTGACTTCATAACAGCACGATGTTCTCCCGTTCTTTCCCGCCGTAGACGTTCTTGGTATCCAGGACGAGGGAGGCGTGGTTCTCCACGAGGCTGTAGTCCACTCCCTTTTTGTGAGCCGTGGTGACGATGACGGCGTCGTAGGCTGCAAGCGCTTCAGGGGTGAGTTCGATTGATTTTCTCGTTCCCCCGGGGCGTTTCGCCTTCGGGCAGTAGGGGTCGAAGTAGTCAACCGCGGCGCCTTTATGTTCGAGCTCGTCCCAGACCTTGAGGGCCGGGGATTCGCGGAGGTCGTCGATGTCGCCCTTGTAGGCAACACCCAGCAGGAGTATCCGGCTTCCCTTCATGGGCTTGCACCGGTCGTTGAGGAGGTCCTGGAGGCGGGTGACCACGTAGGCGGGCATCTCGTCGTTGATGTCGCCGGCCATCTCGATGAGGCGGGTGTGGTAGTCGTGGGCCCGGGCCTTCCAGGTGAGGTAGTACGGGTCGATGGGAATGCAGTGCCCTCCCACGCCGGGACCGGGGTAGAAGGGAACGAAGCCGAAGGGCTTGGTGGCGGCCGCGGCGATGACCTCCCAGATGTTGACGCCCATCTTGTGGCAGATGATGGCCATTTCGTTGGCGAGAGCGCAGTTGACGATCCGGAAGGTGTTCTCGAGGATCTTGGTCATTTCCGCTTCCTTGGGGGTGGAGACGGCAAATATAGGCGCCTGGAGAACGGCCTCGTAGAGCGCCTTGGCGTGTTTGGTGCATTCTGGGGTGCATCCGCCCACGACCTTAGGGGTGTTCTTGGTCTTGTAGAGGAGGTTGCCTGGGTCCACCCGCTCGGGGGAGAAGGCGAGGTGGAGGTCCTTCCCCACGGTGAATCCCTTTTCCTCGAAGATGGGCTTAAGGATCTCCTCGGTGGTGCCGGGCCACGTGGTGGATTCAAGAACCACGAGCATGTCCTTGTGGGCATACTGGGCGACGGTGCGGGCGGAGGTCTCCACGTAGGTCATGTCGGGCTGCTTGTAGCGGTCCAGCGGAGTGGGGACGCAGATAGCCACCACGTCGCACTCGGCGATCCGGCTGAAGTCCCCGGAGGCGCAGAGGTGCCCGTTGTTGACGAGACGTGTGAGCTCCTCGGGGACCACGTCACCGATGTAGTTTTCTCCCCGGTTGACGGAGTCGCACTTTTCCTTCTGTACGTCGAACCCGATGACGGAAAAGCCCGCTTTCGCCTTTTCCACGGCCAGGGGGAGGCCCACGTAGCCGAGGCCGATTACTCCGACCCGTGCCGTTTTGCCGGTGATTTTTTCCAGTAGTGTCATGTGTATATCATCCTCTATTTGTCGAAGAAAATTTGGTTTTCGATGAGCTGCTCTTCAGGAACGGACCGGAGAACCTTCGCGGGGGAACCCACGACGATCGTCCGGGAGGGAACGTCTTTCGTGACCACGCTGCCGGCGGCCACAAGGGCGTCCTCTCCGACGGTCACTCCCGGAAGGAGGGTGGCGTTGGCGCCTATCCTGGCTCCCTTTTTGAGGGTGGGGCCGCCGAAGTGTTTTTTGCGATCCTCAGTGCGACCGAGGAAGTTATCGTTGGTGAAGGCCACGCAGGGAGCGATGAAGCAGTAATCTTCCACGGTGGACATGGCGGTGATGTAGGCCTCGGTCTCGATCTTGCATTTCCGGCCGATGGTTGTTTTGTTCTCTATGGTGACGCCCCGGCCGATGATGGTGAGCTCGCCTATGGCAACGTCTTCGCGGATGGAGGCAAGATCCCCCACGAAGACCCCGTCGCCCAGGACGGCCCCCCGGTAGATGACACAGTTGGCGCCGATGGTGACGGCACGCCCCAGAACGAGGGGGGGGAGAACTCTGGGCTCTCCCGTGGTGGCGGAGAGGGACGCCTTTGCCGGCTGCTTGCCGAGCACGGCCCCGTCGAGGATCTTGCAGTTTTCGCCGATGCGGACGCCCCGCCGGATGACCACGTTATGGCCGATCTCCACCCCAGGGCCGATTTCCACATCGTCTTCTACGACCACATTGTGCCCGAGAGTCGCTGTTTCGGGAATGAACACGGTATTCGAAACGCTCATAGTTTACCTCTCACCGGATAAATTGTATTCTTTGAGAAATTTTATTGCTCATGCGAGGTAATGTCAATTTTTTGGTCTCTTGACACCTCCGGGAGTCACCCCCTGAGGTGAGGGATTATCCATTTTTTATAGAGAAACAGCGGAATATCTACGAAGCTATAGATGTCCAACCCGCTCTGTTATGAGTGGGCTGGAATGCAGGTCATACAATCACTCTCCGTAGAATTTCCGGTACCACTCCACAAACCGCTCAATTCCTTCTTTTACCGGAGTGGCTGGCTTGTAACCAAAAGACTTTTCAAGGTCAGATGTATCTGCCCACGTGACAGGCACATCTCCTTTTTGCAGGGGCAGGTAGTTTTTTTGCGCTTTTTTCCCCAAAGCGGCCTCGATTGCTTCGATAAAGTCCATCAGGCGGACCGGCGAGGAGTTCCCGATGTTGTAGATTTTATAGGGCGCCGGGGAGCTTGCGGGGGAAGGGCATGCGCCGCTCCATTGTTTGTCTGGTTCCGGAGGGTTGTCAAGAACCCGGAGTATGCCTTCGACGATATCGTCCACGTAGGTGAAGTCCCGGCTCATTTCACCGTTATTAAAAACGTCGATGGGCTTATTTTCGAGGATGGCCTTGGTGAAGAGGAAAAGGGCCATGTCGGGGCGCCCCCAGGGGCCGTAGACGGTGAAGAACCGCAGCCCCGTGGTGGGGAGGTTGTAGAGTTTGCTGTAGCTGTGGGCCATCAGTTCGTTGCTTTTTTTGGTGGCTGCGTAGAGGCTGACCGGATGGTCCACGCTGTCGGAAGTGCTGAAGGGCATGGTTTCGTTGAGTCCGTAGACGGAGGAGCTGGAGGCGTAGACGAGGTGCTCGACGCCGTTGTGCCTGCACCCTTCGAGGATGTTGAGCGTACCGGTGATGTTGGAGTCTATATAGGCGTGGGGGTTGACCAGGCTGTAGCGAACCCCGGCCTGGGCTGCCAGGTGGATTACCCGCTGGAACGTCTCCCGTTCAAAAAGGTCGGCTGTTCCCTGGCGGTCGGCAAGATCAAGCCGGAGGAAGCGGTATTTCGGATAGCAACCGCTTTGGACTTCTTTGTTCCACAGAACCGCCTTTTCGGGGTCAATGCCGCACTCTTTCAGCCGTCCGAATTTGAGGCGGACATCATAGTAATCGTTTATGTTATCGATTCCGACGACTTCATCTCCCCGCTCGATCAGGCGGAGAGCGGTATGATAGCCTATGAAACCGGCGGTTCCCGTTACCAGTACTTTCATGGGATCAAAGCCTCCCGTCGATTGCGTTTTTATCGAAAATCCCCTTCACGTCAAAAACCACGCCGTCAGAGGGTACAAGAGAGCGGGGGTCGATTTCCCTGAACTCGTTATGGCCTACGGCCACGACGACGGCGTTGAAAGGTGTTTGCTTCGCTTCGGCGAGATCAGAGAGCATCGTTAGGCCGTATTCTTCTTTTACCTCCAGGGGGTCCGCCCAGGGGTCGAACACGGAAACACGACACCCGAAGTCCTGCAGCTCCCTGATGATGTCCATCACCCGACTGTTGCGGATGTCAGGGCAGTTTTCCTTGAAGGTCATGCCGAGGACAAGTACCCTGGCTCCGTCGATGGGCTGTTTTTTTGATCATGAGCTTTATCACCCTGCCGGCCACATAGGCGCCCATGGCGTCGTTGATCCGGCGTCCGCTGAGAATGATTTCCGGGTGATACCCCAGTGATTCGGCCTTGTAGGTCAGGTAATAGGGATCCACGCCGATGCAGTGCCCGCCGACCAGCCCGGGGCGGAAGGGAAGGAAGTTCCACTTGGTTCCGGCGGCTTCGAGGACACTCAGGGTGTCTATTCCCATTTTGTCGAATATCAGGGCAAGCTCGTTCACGAAGGCGATGTTGATATCTCTTTGGGTGTTCTCTATTACTTTTGCGGCCTCGGCTTCCTTTATGCTTCCGGCAGGATGGGTGCCTGCGGAGATGATACTTTTATACAGGGCGTCAACCTTTTTTGCCGTTTCGACAGTAGACCCGGAGGTAACCTTTTTTATGGAGGTGACCGAGTGGTTCTTGTCGCCGGGGTTGATTCTCTCCGGGCTGTAGCCGCAGAAGAAATCTTTGTTGAAAACCAGGCCGCTCGTTTTTTCAAGAATGGGGACACATTCTTCTTCCGTGCATCCGGGGTAGACGGTAGATTCGAAAATGACGATGTCGTTCTTTTTCAGGACACTGCCGACGGTTTCACTGGCTTTCCGGAGGGGGGTGAGATCCGGGCGCTTGTGATCGTCCACCGGTGTGGGCACTGTAACGATAAACACGGTGCAGTGCTTGATATCCGCCGGGTTAGAGGTGAAAGAAAGATGGGGTGAAGCGGAAAGGTCAGCCTGGGAAACCTCCAGCGTCCTATCAATGCCTGAGCTGAGCTCCTGGATTCGCCTGGGTTTTATGTCAAAGCCCGTGGTCGGGTATTTTTTTCCGAACTCAACGGCAAGCGGAAGGCCGACATATCCAAGACCGATGATCGCAATTCGAGTGGTGCTTTCCATCTGAGAGCCTCCATAATTGAATGAAGAAAAAGCAAGGATGATTTTCGAGTAATTTTATTGCTCATAAAGGGGAATGTCAATTTTTTGTCTCTTTTCTCTTTGGGGGAAAGGCAAAAGCGAGATTCTTCGCCCCCTCAAGGGCGAGATCCCCCCCCTTCGCTTTTGTCGTCCTGAGGCCGGATTTCTGGCCGATCGCGCAGCATCCCGCTTTTGTCATCCTGAGCGAAGCGATCGCGAAGCATCCCGAGCACAGCGAGGGAAGGATCTCGGTCTTGGTCTTTCGTCCATTAGGGGCAAGGCGAGATCCTTCGGCCAAAAAAGCCAGCCTCAGGATGACAGAACAGACGTCGTCCTGAGCAACGCGATCGCGCAGCATCCCGAGCATAGCGAGGGAAGGACCTCGCTTTGTCGTCCTGCGCGAAGCGAAGGACCTCGGGGTTGATCCTTCGTCCATTAGGGGCAAGGCAAGATCCTTCGGCCAAAAAAGCCGGCCTCAGGATGACAGAACAGACGTCGTCCTGAGCGAACGCGATCTCGGAGCATCCCGAGCATAGCGAGGGAAGGACCTCGCTTCTGTCGTCCTGAGCGAAGCGAAGGACCTCGGTCTTGGTCTTTCGTCCATTAGGGGCAAGGCGAGATCCTTCGGCCAAAAAAGCCGGCCTCAGGATGACAGAACAGACGTCGTCCTGAGCGAACGCGATCGCGCAGCATCCCGAGCACAGCGAGGGAAGGACCTCGCTCTTGTCGTCCTGAGCGAAGCGAAGGATCTCGGGGTTGATCCTTCGGCTCTCAAGCCCAGATCCTTCGTCGCTGCGCTCCTCAGGATGACAGGAGCGGCTTGTCGTCCTGAGGCCGGGTTTCATGGCCGATCGCGAAGCATCCCGCTTTTGTCATCCTGAGCGAAGCGAAGGATCTCGGGGTTGATCCTTCGGCCATTAGGGGCAAGGGCGAGATCCTTCGGCCAAAAAAGCCGGCCTCAGGATGACAGAACAGACGTCGCCCTGAGCGAAGCGATCGCGGAGCATCCCGAGCATAGCGAGGGAAGGACCTCGCTTCTGTCGTCCTGAGGCCGGATTTATGGCCGAAGGACCTCGGTTTGTCGTCCTGAGGCCGATCTTCATGGCCGATCGCGCAGCATCCCGAGCATAGCGAGGGAAGGACCTCGCTCTTGTCGTCCTGAGGCCGGATTTATGGCCGAAGGACCTCGGTTTGTCGTCCTGAGGCCGATCTTCATGGCCGATCGCGGAGCATCCCGAGCACAGCGAGGGGAGGACCTCGCTCTTGTCGTCCTGAGCGAAGCGAAGGACCTCGGTCTTGGTCTTTCGTCCCTTAGGGGCAAGGCGAGATCCTTCGGCCAAAAAATCCGGCCTCAGGATGACAGAACAGACGTCGTCCTGAGCGAAGCGATCGCGAAGCATCCCGCTTTTGTCGCCCTGAGCGAAGCGAAGGATCTCGGGGTTGATCCTTCGGCTCTCAAGCCCAGATCCTTCGTCGCTTCGCTCAGGATGACAGGAGCGGCTTGTCGTCCTGAGCGAAGCGAAGGATCTCGTTTTTGTCGCCCTGAGCAACGCGATCGCGAAGCATCCAGAGCACAGCGAGGGGAGGACCTCGGGGTTGATCCTTAGTCCCTCAAACCCAGATCCTTCGGCTCTCAAACCCAGATCCTTCGTCGCTGCTCTCCTCAGGATGACACGAGCGCTTTGTCGTCCTGAGGCCGATCTTCATGGCCGATCGCGCAGCATCCCGCTTTTGTCATCCTGAGCGAAGCGAAGGACCTCGGTCTTGGTCTTTCGTCCCTTAGGGGCAAGGCGAGATCCTTCGGCCAAAAAAGCCGGCCTCAGGATGACAGAACAGACGTCGTCCTGAGCGAAGCGATCGCGGAGCATCCCGAGCATAGCGAGGGGAGGACCTCGCTCTTGTCGTCCTGAGCGAAGCGAAGGACCTCGGGGTTGATCCTTCGGCTCTCAAACCCAGATCCTTCGTCGCTGCTCTCCTCAGGATGACACGAGCGCTTTGTCGTCCTGAGGCCGATCTTCATGGCCGATCGCGGAGCATCCCGAGCACAGCAAGGGGAGGACCTCGCTCTTGTCGTCCTGAGCGAACGCGATCGCGAAGCATCCCGAGCACAGCAAGGGGAGGACCTCGCTCTTGTCGTCCTGAGCGAACGCGATCGCGAAGCATCCCGAGCATAGCAAGGGGAGGACCTGGTTTTAAGGCCTTCAGAAGCAAAAATCAGATTCTTCGTCGCTTCACTCCTCAGAATGACAGCAGGACCGTGATCCTCCCCCTTCGGGGACGCTCCCTCCACTTCGTTCTGGGTGCTCCGCGAGCGCGATCGGGCGATGGAACAGCCCTCAGGATGACAGCAAGGCCCAGATCCTTCGGCTCTCAAGCCCAGATCCTTCGTCGCTGCGCTCCTCAGGATGACACGAGCGGCTTGTCGTCCTGAGGCCGATCTTCATGGCCGATCGCGCAGCATCCCGAGCACAGCGAGGGGAGGACCTCGGTTTGTCGTCCCTCAAGATCCAGATCCTTCGGCCAAAGGGTTTTATCCATAACACTGAGGGGTTTTTAAATTTGTGGTAACCCCACGAGTCACAAATTAGTTTGTGACTCGTAAAAAGACGAATGATATTCACAAAATGGTTTATGCATATTGAAGGAGTCCGACCATTTCAAAAATTCTTTCGTCCTCCAGCGATATTGAGCAGGGTA
>NZ_JAESIH010000017.1 GCF_016756745.1 Aminivibrio sp. | reverse complement strand
AACACCACCCGGCTGAAGATGTCCCTCCCGAAATTGTCGGTCCCGAAATAGTAGGTCCCGTCAGGAGAGCGGAGCTTGTCCACAGTGTTCATCTCCTGGGGATCGAAGGTGGCGATACAGGGGGCGAGCAGGGCCGAGAGGACCAACACCCCTATGATGAGGAGCCCGGCGAGGGCGATTTTTCTCCTGTAAAAGGCTGAAAGAAATTTCATTGTCCGCCCCTCCTAGCTGTACCGAATCCGCGGATCCAGAAGGGCGAAGGACAGGTCCACCAGGAGATTGATCACCATGTACAGAAAAGCGATGATGAGAATGACCCCCTGAATGGTGGGATAGTCTCTTCTCAGAATGGATTCCACAACAAGCCGCCCGATCCCCGGAAGGGAAAAGACCGTTTCGGTCACCACGGTTCCGGCCAGGAGGGCCACAAAAGTAAATCCCAGGGCGGATACGATGGAGATAAGCGAATTCCGGAAGATATGCCGTATATTGACGGCTCCCTCGGACAGTCCCTTTGCCCGGGCTGTCTTCACGTAATCCGCCTTAGCCACGTCAAGCATGCTCGACCTCGTCAGGCGGATGATGAGGGCCGAATTGGGAGCGGCAAGGGTGACGCACGGAAGGACCAGATAGCGGAGATTCGTCCAGTCCCCTGATTCCAGGATGGAAGGGAACCCCGAGGTGGGAAGCCACTGCAGCATCACCGAGAAAAGAAGCATCAGGTTCAGTCCAAGCCAGAAGGTGGGCACCGACGCGAAAAACATGGAGAGACCTGAAAACAGCTGGTCGAGCCGGCTATTGTATCGGACGGCCGAAAGGATTCCTATGGGCACTCCCATGAGGATGACGAGCATCATGGAAAAAACGGCAATGAGGAGGCTTGTTTCCGCCCGGTCGAGGATGACGTGGAGAACGGGCTGGTGAAAAAATATGGATGTCCCGAAATCTCCTTTCACCACTCCGGACAGCCAGCGGCCGTACTGCACGTACAAGGGACGGTCGAGCCCCATGGCTTCGCGGAGTCCCTGGACCTGTTCGGGCGTTGCCTGGTCTCCCAGCATGATCTGGGCGGGATCTCCCGGAATCAGGTGGATGAATGAAAACACGATGATCGAGGCGAGAAGGAGAGACGGAATCATGCTCCCGATTCGCCTGATGATATATGAAAACACGGAGGCTCCCCCCTTTCGGCGGACATGAGGGGGAGGTGACACCCCTCCCCCTGAGTTTCAGTTACTTTCCAAACGAAACGCCCCAGAATTTGGGCCAGATGAGGGATGATGCAGAGAGGCCCTTAACCTTCGGGCTGTAGATGTCGTAGGTGAAGTGATCTCCCGTCTTCATCACGGGAACCTCTTCGTAGATAAGGGCCTGGATCCTGTCCCAGACTTCCCTCCGTTTCGCTTCGTCGAGGGTACCTGCAAACTCGGCGGCAAGGGCTCTCTTTGTCTCCGTGGTCCACCATCCGGGGTAGGACTCGCTCATGAAGGTGAAAAGAATGGGATCGGGAACGAATCCGTGGTGGGTGAAGAAAATATCCCACTGGGAGGGGTCTCCCCTTTTCGAGATCAGGGTCGCCCAGTCGTAAATCTGGTGGTCGATGTTGAAGCCTGCCGCCTGGAGCTGCTTCACGATCACGAGAGTGCTGTCGTAATGGAACTTGTATGACGTGGACGCCATGAGGGTGATCTTCTCGCCGTTATAGCCCGCCTCTTTCGCGAGCTTTTTTGCAAGTTCGGGATTGTTGGCGCTGAACTTGTCGAGCCCGGCCTTCGAGTACCAGAGAGTGGTCTCGGGCATGAAGGAGCCGGAAGCCTTCCACAGTTCCGCAGGTCCGATGGCCGCCTGGAGCACCGGTTCCATGTTCACCGCCGCCTGGAGAGCCTGACGGAGCTTGAAATTATCCTTCAGCACTCCCTCTCTCGAATTGAAGAACATGAGCCCCTGGTTTGCACCCTGGTTAACGGTGGTGACCACAGAAGGATCACCCTTGAGGGAGTCGAAGAGGTCGCCCAGGATCTGCTCGGCATAATCGTAATCCCCTGCCTTGACTCCATTCACCCGTGTTCCCACGTCGGGGACGGGAATGAAGCGGATTTCGTCGAACAGGGCTTCCCGCTTGCCTGCATAGCCGTCGGCGTCCTCGGTCCTCGCGGCATAGTCATCGTTGCGTACCAGCTTGATGTAGCGTCCGGGGTTCCTTTCGGCAAATTTGTAGGGTCCCGTCCCGATATACTGTTCTGGGGTGATCGGCGTTTTCTCGGCGCTGGAGGCCACTTCTTTCGGGTAGATCACAGGACCGCCGTTCATGAAGGCCAGAAGATTCTTCCACGGAGCGAAGGGAGCCTTGAAGGTGAGGGTCACTTCGAACTTGCCCGTAGCCTCGACTTTTTCCAGGTTGCTGAAGAGCACGGGTCCCCTGGCGCCGAACTTGCCCCAGCGCTCCAGGGAGGCGAGCACATCTTCGGCATCCAGTTCCTTGCCGTTATGGAACTTTACGCCCTCGCGGAGCGAGAGAACAACGGTTTTCCCATCGTCCTTTATTTCTTCGGCTTTCACCAGGAACGGAACGGGGCTGTACTTTGAATCGAAGGTATAGAGCCCCTCAAAGATATGCTGGGCAATCATGGTGGTCAGGTCCGATGTCACCACGTGCTGGTCGAGGGTTGGAGGTTCATCGATGACGGCAACGCGAAGCACTCCGCCCTTCTCCGCTGCTGAAGCGCTTCCGGCTGCGGCTATGACAAGGAAACATACGCCCCACAACAGGATAGTTCTCATCCTTTTCATATCAATCACTCCTTTTCAGATCTCGCAGTTTGATCGCGCCCCGAATCCTTTTCCATCCTTTATTCCCCTACCACCCCCTCCCCCGCTGCCGGAAAAAACTCAACGCTCCGGAGGAATAAAAAACTCGCCTTCCCGAATGCCTTCGCCAAAGGGAATCTCGCCGTATTCCACGCCGTCCCGGGCGTTGAGGTCCCAGACCACATCTCCTCCGAGGATCGTCATCTCGCACTCAAACCTGCGGTTTGACCGAAGGCGCCCCCCGACAGAATCCTTGAAGCCGAAGGTCCCCTCCCGAAGATTCCAGAGCGTTACGTCTCCCGGCGCTCCGGGCGAAAGATGCCCCAGCTCAGGATGACCTATCATGCGGGCCGGGACAGCGGTGGAGCGGGCGATGACCTCGCCGATGGGCATCCCCATGGCGAGGCACTTGGACATGGTGGTGGGCATGTCCATCATGGCGGCGTTCATGCTCAGGACGTGAAGGTCCGAGGAGATGGAATCGGGGTAAAACCCCTGGGCGAAGGCAGGCACGGCGTTCCGGAAGAGAAAGCTCCCCCCGCCGTGACCCAGGTCGAACAGGACCCCCCTTTCCCGGGCTTCGAAGAGGTACGGGTACACCGTTCCATTTTCGTCAACCACGGGAACGGGCCCCCTGTAGCAGTGAGTGCTGATGTCGCCCTTCCTGAGCTTTTCCGTCACTAGCCGCCAATAGGGACGCTCCTTCATAAAATAGCCGAAATCCACCATCACGGGCAGACCCGACAGTTCCCCGGCTTCCACGGCCCGGTCCACCGACTCCCACCCCGGGTGCCGGTAATGAGCGCTTTTGATGCCCACGATGACATCCCGGTGCTTCTCCGCCTTTGCCGCCGTCGTCTTCGGATCGAAGTCGGGGGCGTGCTGTTCCATGATGTCGCTCACCATCCCGAAACTCGCGATATTCAGGAAGGAGAACACCCGGGTCTTCGCCCGGTCGATTACCGATACCCGAAACAGGTCGAAGTTACGCCACCCGGCGCTCCCCGCGTCCACCATGGCGGTCACGCCGCTCCGGAAGCTGAACCCGTCGGGAAAAACACTGTATTCGCCCGCCCATGCGTTGGGGTTTCCTCCCGTGGCGAACAGGTGGCTGTGGATATCGACAACCCCGGGAGTGACTATCAGCCCCTCCGCGTCAATCACCTTCGATGCGCCGCACCAGGGAAGCGCCTTTCCCCTCCCCGCCACCCTGCCGCCGTACAGAGCAAGATCACAGACCTCGTCCACTCCGTTCGCGGGGTCAATAACCCTGCCGCTCCTGATGATCACGCTTCCCTTGGGGGGAAGAAAAAAATCCTTTTCCGGTATCTCTTCCGCTCTCATGGCGGTTCATTTCCCCCCTTTTTTCAGGAAAAGGGCCTCTATCTCCTTCATCCGCTCCACAATGGAATCCAGCTCGGAGTCTCTCAGGGTCATGGGGTTCACGAACACCGACTCCCCGTCGGCAGCCATGGTAAATATGGACGGGTCTCCTTCCCGAAGCAGCCGGAGCACCTCCTCCGAGCATTCCGGGACGGCGAAGCGGAAGGCCATCTGGGGAAAGGGCTGGCCGGCCTCGTTCGGATACAGCCGCTCAACCGTAACCATGGAACTGCCGGCAAAGGCTTTCATCGCCGCCGCGATGCGGTCCTCCGCCCACTGGACGCGGCCCTCGCCGTCCATGGAGACGTACTGCTCAACGGCAGCGAGAAGCCCCACAATTTCCTCCCGCCCCACCTTGAACATCCGCCCCACGCCGTAGGTGGGGAAAGCCGTCCTCTCAACCCACGAGAAGAAATCCTTTTTTCCCACCATGAGGCCGCTCGCCTGGGGTCCCCGCAGGTCCTTGCCGCCGCTGAAAATGCAGGCATCCGCTCCCTGGCCGGTGATTCGCCAGAGGTTCTCCGCCGGGGGCACCTGGGCCGCCGCGTCCACGATCACGGGAATTCCATGCCGGGATGCCACCCTGATGGTCGCTTCAAGGGAGAGGGCTCCCTTTGCGACCCACCCTCCCGGAGGCATGAAGAAATAGAATACCGCCGCCGTATTGTCCGTGATGGCGTATTCAAGGTCGTCTTCCGTGGTGGGGAGGATCATGTTGGGGAATCCGATCTCCGTCATGGGGCAGTTCAAAAGACGGAGGGACCAGTCGTAGGGGTTGCGGTGAGCCCGATGGACGATGATTTCGCTTTTCGTTATCTGTTCCGGGGAAAGGGACGGGAACGGGCGTCCCCATTTCCGGGCGATGGCCGAAGCTCCCGCGATGTGCAGGGCCGCGGCCGCGCCGTTCGTGACAAAAGCCGCCTCGTTTCTCGTGATGGAGGCGAGGCGTTCATGAACCTTCTGCTGCAGCTCCCTTATCACCACGTGGTTTCTCGCCGCCGACGCCATGGCCGAGAGCGTCTCCTCGCTCATGCGGGAGCCCCCTACCGTGGTGTAAGTGCCCGCCGCGTTGATGACCGTACGAACTCCGAGTTCCCTGTAAATGTCCCGTGTCACTGCGCATCGCCGCCTTATTTTGAAGGTTGAATTTCTGAATGGACCTCGTCAAGATAGGAGTAGAGAGTAAACTTGGAAATATCGAGAAACTGGCAGATTCGGTTTCCCGACTTGGTGATGAGGAAAGCGCCTTTCTGGTCGAGGTATTTCACCACCTTGATCTTGTCGTCCCTGGTCATGTAGGAAACCGGCTTGCCCACCTCCTCCATGGCTTTCTGCAGCAGGGCGTCAAGAAGCTGGTTCACGTCGTTGACGAAAAATTCCTCTTCCTTTTCCCCCTCGCCGTTCGAAATGAGGGACCGGATGGTTTTATCGGCGACCATGAGGTTCGAGACGTCGAAGTTTACGCACAGGCACCCGATGACCTTCCCTTCGTCGTCGCGAATGTAAACGGACGATGATCGGAGTACCCTTCCGTCCCGAGTGTTGGTAAAATAGCCGTACTTGTCTCCGTTGCGCACGGTACCGCGGAGGACTTCCAGGCCCAGGTTGCTTCCGCAGTCGCCCACGCGCCGGTCTGTGACGTGGCCGTTCTCGATCATGACCACGGTGCTCTCATAACTGTCGGTGAGATCATGAAGCACCACCTCGCAGTTCGTGCCGAAAATAGCGGTGAGCCCTTTCATGAGGGACTCGAAAAAAGTGAATTCATCCTGAACTCGTTTCAAAAGGGACTCCCCCAAAAAAATATTTAGTTTATCTGAATTTATGTTATTATACTGTCTGAAAAATCTAACGTCAACAGAAAAGGAAGGGAGAGACTGTCTCATGAATATCAGAAAATATGAAGTCCTGCACCGCATCCATGAACTCGGGGTCGTCGGCATTATCCGGACGCCCGACGTGACCGGTGGCATTTCCTCCGCCGAGGCGATCTTCCAGGGAGGGATCACCGTCCTGGAAGTCTCCACCACCTTCCCCGGAGCCCTGGACATCATGAAGGAAACAGCCGCCAGGGACAAGCCAAAGGGGCTTATTCTGGGCGCCGGGACGGTGGCCGATTCCGAGACGGCAAAACTCTGCATCGACGCCGGGGCCGAGTTCATCGTCTCCCACTGTTTCAGCGAAGAAGTGGCGAAGCTGTGCAACCGCTACGGCGTGGCCTACATGCCAGGCGTGGGTACGGTGACGGAGATCGTCCGGGCCATGGAATGGGGTGCGGACGTAGTGAAGGCCTTCCCCGGGGAAGTGCTGGGGCCCAAGTTTATCAAGGCGGTCCACGGACCTCTCCCGAATGCGCAGATCATGCCCATCGGCGGCGTCAGCCCGAGCAACCTGGAAGACTGGTTCCTTGCCGGGGCTTTCGCCGTCGGGCTGGGAAGCGCCCTCGTCAGGCCGGAGGGACGGGAGGGGGACTACCCCGCCATCCGGCAGACGGCCGAGGAAATCGTCTCCCGCATTGCCCGGATCCGCACCCACGTGTAAACGCCATGGCCGGGATCGAACGGCTTGACCTCTATAAAGTCCCGCCCAGGTGGCTCTTTCTGAAGATCACCACCGACGGAGGTGTTGAAGGCTGGGGAGAACCAGTGGTCGAGGGGCGGGCGGACACCGTGGCCGCGGCAGTGAAGGAGATGGGCGACTATCTCATCGGCGCCGACCCCACGAAGATCGAGGATCTCTGGCAGACCCTCTACCGGGGCGGCTTCTACCGGGGCGGTCCCATCCTCATGAGCGCCATTTCCGGCATTGAGCAGGCCCTCTGGGACATCACCGGGAAAATGGCCGGTCTGCCCGTCCACAGGATGATGGGCGGCGCCGTACGGAATAAAATGAGAGTCTACTCCTGGATCGGGGGGGACCGTCCCGACGATGTCGTGACGGAGGCCAAAAAAAGGGTCGATGCGGGGATGACCGCCGTCAAGATGAACGGCACGGAGGAAATGGCCTGGATCGACAGCTTCACAAAGGTGGAGGAAGTGCTTGCCCGGGTGCAGGCCCTCCGGGACGCTTTCGGGTATTCCCTGGACATAGCCGTGGACTTCCACGGAAGGGTTCACACCGCCATGGCGCGGGTGCTCATGAAGGAGCTGGAACCCTACCGCCTCATGTTCATCGAGGAGCCGGTACTGGTGGAGAACCGGGAGGCCTTCAGAGAACTCAGGCGGCACACCGTAACCCCTATCGCCACGGGAGAGCGGAACTTCGGCCGGTGGGACTTCAAGGACCTCATCACAGGCGGAGGAGTGGACATTCTCCAGCCGGACCTCAGCCATGCGGGGGGCATATGGGAGGTCCGGAAGATCGCCGCCATGGCGGAAGCCTACGATATCGCCATCGCTCCCCACTGCCCTCTCGGCCCCATCGCCCTGGCGGCCTGCCTGCAGCTCGACTTCTGCACGCCCAACGCATTCATCCAGGAACAGAGCCTGGGCATTCACTACAACCAGGGGACGGATCTGCTGGACTACCTGGAGGACCCGTCAGTCTTCCATTACAGGGACGGCCATGTTTCCCCGCCCGAAGGCCCCGGGCTGGGCATAGCGGTCAACGAGGCAAAGATTCTGGAAAAGAGCCGGGAGGGACACAACTGGAAAAACCCGGTCTGGCGGAACGCCGACGGATCGGTGGCGGAGTGGTAGACGAAACAGGCGCGGAACACGGCCACCGCTCCGGGCCCCGTGGCCGTGAAGATTCCCCGAGAACGCCGCCCAAGCGAACCCGACGAACGAAACGAAAACGACAAGCGCAATGAACAGGACACCGGAACGTTTCACCACACTCGTCTCAACGAATGGGTACTCCTGTCTGCCGGAAATGTTTTTCTGATATTTTGCATTCCATATCACCGAAGCGGGGGAATCAAAAAATGCCCCGTCTGCCCCCTTATTCAGTCGAGATAGGCAAGGCGCTTATTCTTCTCCTCGATGAACCGCTCCCGGAAGAGATGTTCCACGATGAGCTCGATGTCCTCTTTTGTGGCCTGCCCCTGGAAGAGAGTATCGATGCTCGATGAAAGGGTCTTCCGTGACTTGGGGCGGCGGGTCTTGTCCTGTTTCTTCAGTATTTCCAGTACCTTGGCGTATTTCGGGGCCAGGTCCTTGCTGAGGGAGGGCTTTTCCTTGATGTCCTCCAGGGTGATGATGCGCTTGACCTTCTGGCCGTATATCGCCACGTGCTTGATCAGAGGGTCGTACCCCGCGTCCATGGAGACGATATAGTGGCACGCCGACGGGTCGGTGTTGTTCAGGGCCAGGTAGTAGGCAATATGGAAGTCCAAGGCGTTCCTCCCCACGCCGCTGATGGTCACCCACTCCACCCGGTCGCCCATGGGCTGGGTCTTCCGGATGGTTTCCGTCGGTATCTTCTTCTGGTTCTCCCCGAGGAAGATAAGAATCTTGGCGTCCTCGATGTTCTCCACCTCGACTCCCGGCAGATTTTCATAATCGATGTAAATGTATTTCTTCATGGATTGTCTCCCTCTTTCAGAAAGGAAAGCACCGCTTCGGCGAATTCCTTCGGGTTTTCTGCGTGGATGGAATGGGCTGCTCCTTCAATGGCCAGGAACTTTCCCCGGGGAAGCTTTTCTGCCAGCGTCCGGCCTGCGGAAGGGGAAAACAGAAGATCTTCCGAGCCGGCCAAAACCAGCGCGGGAGCGCGGACGGAGGCGGCAGAGTCCCGGCCGTCGAAGGCCGCGATGGCGTTCACCTGCTTCCGGAACGAGACGGGAGCCTGGGGAAAGGGATAGGAGAGAGCAAATTCCACGGCGCCTTTCACCGTGTCCTCGTCCTCGAAAAAAGCGGGGGTAAAAATCCAGTAAAAAACGGTCCGGAAAAAGTCGGTCAGGTCCCCTCCCCTCTCGTACCGGTCGGCCAGGTCGGAGAAGAGCAGGGTGTTTCTGGAGGAGCTTTTCACACCCGAAGCAGCTATTACCAGCTTTCTCACCTTTTCAGGGTACCGGGCGGCAAGGCTCAGGGCTGTGAAGCCCCCCATGGAATGGCCCAGCACGTGGACGGGACCGAACCCGAGATGGTCGATCAGGGCGGCGCAGTCGTCCGCCATGAGGTCCACCGTGACGGGGGCATCGGCGGGAAGGGAGCGGCCGATTCCCCGGTTGTCCACGACAATCACCCGGAAATGCTCCGACAGCCCGGGCAGAACCGTCTGCCGGCTCGAAACGTCCGATGCCGGACCGGCAACGAGCAGCAGCGGAGGCCCGTCGACGCCGTGAACCTCGTAATACAGCTCCACGTCGTTCAGCAACGGCATGGAGGCCAGGATCAGCGTAGCCATCACACAACCCCTTTCGGCAGGATAGGGACATCTTAACACCGTTGCCTGCCCTGAAAAAGGGTGAATATGCCGCGGAAGGGCGTCCCGGATCCGGGGACAGAGGAAAATTCTTTCTCACCTACCGCTTCATGGTCCTCCAGCCGAGGGATTGGGCCAGATCGCTCCCGTTGGCGATGAGGACGCAGCGGTCGATGTCCTTTCGCTGCCAGGCCTCGTTGAGGGAGTCGGCCAGGCTGTTCAGTGCCTCCAGCTGCTCCCGTATTCCCTTATATTCGTTGTAGAGCGCCTTCCGGTTAGCATTCTCCCGGTTGTACGCCTCTACCTCCGTGTTGAAATCGGCCTGCCTGAACTTGTAGGTCTGGACCATGGAGGACTGTACGGCCTTGTTTTTCTCGTTCCGGATCGCGTCCCGCATCCTGGCCAGCTCAGCCCGTTCGGCGTCGAGCTGCGCTTTCTTGCGCTTCTGCTGTTCGTCAATGCCCTTTATCCTGCCCGCCAACTGTTTTATTTCAGCGCTCAGGCGCTTCATCTCGTTCGATAAGGTTTTTCCAAGGCCCTGCAGCTGCTTTTTGGCTCGTTCGTTGTATTCCCTGTCAAGGTTCTTGTTGTTCCCCCATTGGGTGATTTTCAGCGCAAACCGCGTCTGTTTGTTCGTCGACGCGAGAATGCTGACCTTGTAGTGATGGTAGGCGGCGTTGTTGGCAGGTTTCCCGGAGGGGGCCGTGTAGCTCAGCTCGTGGGATGTTCTCTGGTCGCTTCCCGCTACGGAATTGTATGCCCATTCGTTTCCCGCCGGGGTCATGAAGAGAATGTCCACCGACGTAGGGTAGTCCGACCCTACGCTGACCGTGAAACTGTCGCCGGGATTGCACTTGACAGTATAGGTGTACGGATACGGCCCACCCACTGTACCGGAGGTGGAATAGTCCGCCCAGGAGGGAGGGAGGGGGGCGACGCGCAAGAACAGTGCCGAAACCAGAAACAGCAAGGATACCCGCCACATTTTCTTCTTTCTCATATCGCTCTCCTTTCCGGGAGTTGAGCGCGGCCGTCTCTTAAAGATCCAGCCAGGCGTTCCCCATGCCGTAACGAATTTTGTCGGCGTTGTCGATGAAGAGAATCTCCATCACATCATTCAGATACGTGTAGCTTGTGATGGAACCTCCGTCCGCGGCGACCGTGACGTAGATAAGATCACCCTTTTCGGGGTAGAAATAAATCGTCCCGCCCGCCGGGGGCTGCTGCCACTCGTGATCCACCGAATAGCATGTTCCGGAAAACTGCTCCGGCACTCCTTCCGACATCGGGTGCCTCAGCCTGAACACGACGCTTTTCCACGTGCTCTGCCTGGTGGTCTCCAGCGTCTTTACCTCTTCCACCACCGCCGTCGCCTTAATCTTCGACTGTTCCGACATTCGGGAGTACACATCGGGAGGCATCACGCCCTCCGCTGAAAAACAGAACGCTGCAAAGAAAAAAACAAGCGCAAACGCGGCAATCCTGCAGTTTTTCATTCACTTTTCCCCCTTGCGTTCAAATGTATTCTTCATAGTCGGTATTGTTCACGGGGTTGCTTTCGGGCAGCTTCTTCATGATCACTCCCCCTTCGGAAAAAGAACCATGCGGGACCGGAAGTCAAAAAACAAGGCAAATTTTTATAAATTAACTCAATGTTATAATATCATCCGGTCCGCCGAAGCTCAAGGTAAGGGGCCTAAATCCGCTAATTTTTCAGGCAGAGGGAGTGCCGCCGGGCACAGCGCCCGGGCCGAGAAACCGACACGGATGTCGGTTTCAGGTGCAGTTGTCAAGGACGACAATCTGCACCGGCGGCCCAAGCGAGCACCGGTGACACTCCCCGCTGCCTGCGGATTTAGGATATCAAAAGACCTCCCGCCGGAACCGGGCGGGAGGTGGCGTATTTCTTCCACTGCACTCTCGGAAATGTGCGGCCTCACCGGATAAACCCGAGCATTCTCGGCAGGAAGAGGGATATGGGCGCCACGTAGGTGACGAGAATCAGGATGGCGATCTGGGCAAGGACAAACCGCATCACCGCCGCCGATACCTTTTCCAGGCTCAATCCCGTGATGCCGCAGCTCACGAAGAGACAGACCCCAACAGGAGGTGTGGCCATCCCGATGGCAAGATTCAGCACCATCATGAAACCGAAATGAAGCGGATGTATCCCGAGCTTTGCTGCGATAGGAGCCAGGATGGGGGCAAGCAGGATGATGGCCGCCCCGGTCTCCATGAACATGCCCACGATGAGCAGCAGGATGTTCACGATGAGGAGAAAGACATAGGGATTGGTGGTGGCCGACAGGAAAAGGGACGACAGCTTCACGGGAATCTGGTTCGCCGCGATGACCCAGGCGAACACGTTTGCCAGGGAAATGATCAGAAGGATCGCCCCTGTGGTGATGCCGCTCTGGAAAAGAATATGGGGAACGTCTTTCCAGGCGATCTCCCTGAAGACGAACTTCCCGACAAAGAAAGAGTAGATTACCGCTACCGCCGCCGCCTCCGTGGGGGTGAAAACCCCCCCGAGGATTCCCCCGAGGATGATGATCGGTGCCATGAGAGCCCACAGGGATGATTTGAATTCCGATGCCACCCGCCTGCCGGAAAAGCCTTCGGACATGGGGTAATTTTTCTTCTTTGAAACCCGGGATACGACGATCATCAGGGCAAGGCCCATAAGAATTCCCGGGACAAACCCCGCTGCAAAGAGGCCGCCCACGGAGACGTTCACCGACACTCCGTAGATGACCATGATGATGCTCGGCGGGATGATGGGGCCTATGGTCGCCGCCGCGCTGTTGAGAGCCGCGCTGAAATCCAGGTCGTACCCGCTCTTTTCCATTGAGGGAATCATGATAGAGCCTATTGCAGAAGCGTCTGCTACGGACGAGCCGCTGATTCCCGCAAAAATCATGTTCGCCACCACGCATGCGTGGGCGAGCCCTCCCCGTATATGCCCCACAAGGCTGTTCGCGAAGCCGATGATCCGGATGGTGGTACCTCCCCGGTTCATCAGGTCGCCGGCAAGGATAAAGAAGGGAACCGCCATGAGAGGAAAGGAATCGATACCCGTGAACATCCTCTGGGCTACAAGCTGGAGGGGAACTCCCATTGCAATCAGGACAACGATGCCCGTGATACCCATTACCAGGGCGAGGGGAATGCCCATGAAAAAGCAGACGGTGAAGGCGAAAATCATCAGGTAGGTCATCGCTCCGGTCCCTCCTTTCCTTTCAGCGCGGCTTCGAGTTCAATGTCCGCCGTGGAAATTGCCTGGCCCGATTTGGACAGCACCAGGGCCAGCAGGTGCAGGAACATGTACACCGAGCCCACGGGAATGGCCAGGTAGGGAATCCACATGGGGAAATCCATGGCGGGGGACGTCTGGCTCCTGAGACTGATCATGAGGTTGATTCCCTGAACGGTAACGGCGGCGAGGAAGACCATGATAATGATCTCCGCCAGGAAGGTCACCTTCCGCCGCGCTCCCTCGGGGAGTTTTTCCACGAACAAGGTGACGCCGATATGCCTGCCCTTTCCCATGGCGTATCCCGCGCCGAGAAAGGTCACCCAGACCATCATGTACCGCGCCGCTTCCTCCGACCACGTTATGGGATCATGAAGGATAAACCTGTAAACAACCGCCATAAAAGCGATAATTCCCATGGCTCCCATCAGCAGGGCCACTACCGCGAAAGCGAGCCGGTCGAACAATTTCATGACTCCGTTCAAGAGCTTCACTTCTCCACCTCTCCTTCAGTATGAAAGGGGGGAGGGCGGCTGCCCACCCTTCCCCCGGGAACCGAAAATGTGTAAAAACGGCAATCCTTTTTTGCGCCTACTTCAGCATCTCCGCCATCTTGGCCTCTGCCGCCGCCACCGCTTCAAGGGCTTCCTTCACCCACTGCTCGCCCGCCTGGGATTTCACGTAGTCGAGCACGGGAGGCTGGGAGACGGAGCGGAACTCGTTGAGCTGGGCCGCCGTGGGAACATAGACGGTCATTCCCTTTTCCGTCACGTTGAGGATTCCGGATTGGACCTGCCGCTCGGAAATAGCCCTCTGGGTGATGTTGAAGAGCCGGGCTCCCTCGTACAGGGCCGCCTTCTGGTCTTCGGACAGCTTTTCCCAGACATTGTCGTTGACGAACATGATCAGGGGGTTGTACAGGTGGCCGTCAAGAATGGTGTACTTCTGCACCTCGTAGTACTTGCCGTTGTTGATGAGGGTCATGGGAAGTTCGCATCCGTCCACAACACCCTGCTGGAGGGCCATGTACAGCTCGCCGAAGGCCACGGGCGTGGGGGATGCGCCTAAGGCCTCCACCATCTTCATGTGGGCGGGGTTCTCCATGGTCCTGATCTTCAGGCCCTTCATGTCCGCCACGGACTTGATCTGCTTCTCGCTGGTGACGAAATGGCGGTAGCCGTTTTCGCTGACGGCGAGGGTGCGGATGCCGGTGACCTTCCGCATCTCCTCCATGAGTTTCCTGCCGAAGGGACCGTCAAGGACTTCCCACGCCACGACCTGGTTCGGGAAGAGGTAGGGGATGTCGAACACCATGATGGGCTTGAAGAGGGTGGGAACGGGCCCGGTGGTGATGGTGCCGAGTTCGATGGTCCCCATCTTCAGTCCTTCGAGGATCTCTTTTTCATTGCCGAGCTGGGAGGCGTGGAACACTTCGATCTTTACCGACCCGCCGGTCTTGTTCTGCACGTGGTTCCTGAACAGCTCAACGGCGATGACCGTCCTGTCCTCCGGGTCCGCCGGACCGGCGTTGGCCAGCTTCAGCGTCACGTTCGCAGCAGAGGCCGCTCCCGCCATGAACACTACCAGAACCAGGACGCACAACACTTTCACCATTTTCTTCATTCTCTCTCTCCTACCTTTCTTTTAAATCTTGGTAAATTTGTCATAACATTATAAAATAAAGTTCGAATTCTGCAAGTGGCAATCCCGCATAGTTTGCGGTAGACTTGTAGAAATTTAAGTAAGGGGGAAAACGAATGAACTGCCTCGCACTGCTCGGAAGCCCAAGAAAAGACGGCAACACCGCCGCCCTGCTCGCGTCCTTCCTTGACGGGGCGGCTTCGAAAGGGCACAACGTCCGCACCGTGCTCCTCCAGGACAGGAAAATTCTGCCCTGCACAAGCTGCAACGGATGCAAGAAAGACGGGAAAGGAACGGGCAGATGCGTCCTTGCCGACGACATGGCCGCCCTGTACCCGGCGGTGCTGGAGGCGGAGGTCATCGTCCACGCCTTCCCCATCTACTGGTGGTCCATGCCCGCCCAGACGAAGCTCTTCCAGGACAGACTCTACGCTCTCGACTACGGTCTCTTCAGCGGAAAGAAGATGTACCTCCTGACCACCTACGGCGGCGAGGACCCCAACTCAGGCCCCGGCATAGTGGAGCGCACCTTCCGGGACATCTGCGATTTTCTCGGTATGGAATTCCGCGGCAGCCTCGGCGTCTGTTCGGGATCCCTCCCGGTGCAGAAAAACGAAACCGCCCTTCTGCAGGCAAAGCAGATGGGCACCGGTATCTGAGGCAGACCCTACTCCGCCCTCACCACCGCTCCCTTCGCTGCCGAGGACGCCAGCCTGGAGTACAGGGCCAGATGTCCCCGGGTGACTTTGGGGGCGGGTTTTTTCCACGATGCGAACCTTTCCTTGATTTCCCCGTCGGAAACGTGGAGATGCAGGGTGCCTTCGATCACGTCGATGGTGATTTTGTCCCCGTCCCGAACGATAGCCAGCGGGCCGCCCTCCGCCGCCTCCGGTGAGATGTGGCCCACGAAGCATCCGTTGTTCGTCCCCGAAAACCGGCCGTCGGTCACCAGGGCCGTGCTCTTGTTCAGCCCCATGCCGTAGAGGTACTTCATGGCCCGGTACATCTCCCGCATGCCCGGGCCGCCCTTGGGCCCCTCGTAGCGGATAACCACCACGTTTCCCGGCTGGATTTTCCCGGCCAGGATGGCGGCGTTCGCATCATCCTCGCTGTCGAACACCCTGGCCTCGCCTGTGAACACATGGAGCGAAGGATCGATGGCCCCCGGCTTGGTCACCCCCGTCTCCGGGGCGAGGTTTCCTCTGAGGACGGCGATGCCCCCCCGGGGCGAGAAAGGCTCCTCGAGGGTCTTCATCACCTCGTCGTTCTCCGGGAAGGGGAAGACATACTCCGAGACGTTCTCCTCCAGCGTCCGGCCCGTGCAGGTGAGAGCGTCCTTCTGCAGCAGGGGCAGCATTCTTTTCAGCATCCTGGGGATGCCTCCGGCCATCCAGAAATCCTCGGTGTTCCACTTGGACGCCGGGTTGACCCTCACTATCTGGGGCGTCTCCGGCCCCAGGCGCGAGAAGAGGTCCATGACGTCCACGCCGGCCTCCGCCTCGGCGGCGATGGCCGCCAGGTGCATCACTGCGTTTGTGGAGCCGCTCATGGCGTGGGTGGCCCGGACGGCGTTCTCGATGGACAGGCCGTTGAGAATCTTCCGGGCGGTGAGGCCCTCCCGGGCCATGCGGCAGATGACCTCCCCGGTCTCGCAGGCGAGCCGCAGCCGCTCCGAGTGGACCGCGGGGATCAGCGCCGCCCCCGGCAGCATCATTCCCAGGGCTTCGGCGAGACAGCACATGGTGTTGGCAGTGCCGAAGAAGGAGCAGGATCCGCAGGTGGGTGCGCACAGGTTCTCCAGGGACCGGAACTTTTCCTCGGTGATCTTCCCGGAGGCGAGCATACCAAGGGCTTCGTGAAGGGACGTCTCGTCGGCCTTCCGGCCGTCGAACTCCACACCGCCGAGCATGGGTCCCCCGGTGATCATGACTGCCGGGATGTCGAGCCTGGCCGCCGCCATGAGCATGCCGGGAACGATCTTGTCGCAAGAGGCCAGGAGGACCAGGGCGTCCAGGTGGTGGGCCTCCGCCACAAGCTCAATGGAGTCGGCGATGACCTCCCTCTGGGGCAGGATGAAGTGCATCCCCCGGTGTCCTTCGCAGACACCGTCGCAGGAAGCGATGACGCCGAACTCGGCGGCCACTCCTCCTGCCCTGTGGATCCCCTTCTTCACCTGCTCGCTGACCATGTTCAGGTTGAAATGGCCGGGAACGAGGGTGTTCCAGGAATTTGCGATGCCGATCACCGGCCTGTCCGCGAAATCACCGTCGCAATACCCCATGGATTTCCACAGCGCCCGCGCCCCGGCGTTCTGGGGACCGGCGAAAACCTCGGAACTTCTCCATCCCTTTGACATGCTTATCCTCCTCGGTGAAATTCGTCGTTTTCAAAATTCATGGTAGGTGAAGAACCGCCGGAGGTCAACGGGGCAATTCTTGCCCTGCCGCCCTGACCTGGCAAAGAGGGAAGGGGCCCGGAGGGGAAGAATCCCGATATTGAGGCACTTCAGAGCCAAAGACAGATCCTTCCCTCGCTGCGCCCGGGATGCTCCGCGATCCCTCCGCTCAGGATGACAACACTGTCGTCCCGAGTCAACGAAGCACGGTTTCCCTAAATCCGCAGGCAGCGGGGAGTGTCACCGGTGCTCGCTTGGGCCGCCGGTGCAGATTGTCGTCCTTGACAACTGCACCTGAAATCGACATCCGTGTCGGTTTCTCGGCCCGGGCGCTGTGCCCGGCGACACTCCCTCTGCCTGAAAAACCTGCGGATTTAGGGTTTCTGTCATCCTGACGGCGTGTTTTTCGCCGGAAGGATCTGCTTTTGTTTTTCAGGGCAAAAACGTGGGATCCCCTTTCCCCGGGATGAAAAAAGCCGGCCCTACCCGACTCAATCAACGCAATAGAAATTTTTCGCAAATTTTTCCCGAAGGGGCTATAATTTCCGGGGGAAACTTCCTGTTCTTTTCCGGGTACGGCCTTTCTCCCCCGCTACCGGGGGTATTCTGTTCCGAAATTAAAGGAGGATGTCATGAAGAAAGCCTATATTGTGGGAACCTGCGACACGAAGTATGATGAGCTCGCCTTTGTCCGGGACATTATCGCGGGGAGAGGCGTCGGGACCGTCCTGGTGGACGTGGGAACCCGGCCCCACGGAAACCCCGTGGACGTAACGGCAGCCGAAGTGGCCGCCTGCCATCCCTCGAAGCCCGGCTTTCTCTCCTCCGCGAAGGAACGGGGAGAGGCGGTGGGGGCCATGGGCGAGGCCCTGGCGGCATTTCTTCCCAAAAGAGAGGATCTCGGCGGGGTTATCGGCCTCGGCGGCTCGGGCGGAACGTCCATTATCACCTCCGGGATGAGGATGCTGCCCCTCGGAACGCCGAAGATCATGGTCTCCACCATGGCCTCGGGCAACGTGGCCCCTTACGTGGGACCCAACGACATCGCCATGATGTATTCCGTCACCGACGTTTCGGGGATCAACAGGATCTCCAGGGTGGTCCTTGCGAACGCCGCCAACGCCCTTGCCGGCATGATGAGCGGCCCCGTCCCCCACGGCGAGGATCGGCCCCTTCTGGGCATGACCATGTTCGGCGTCACAACCCCATGCGTGGACATGGTCCGCCACGCCCTCGAAAAGGACTTCGACTGCCTCGTCTTCCACGCCACCGGCACCGGCGGCCAGTCCTTCGAAAAACTCGTGGACTCGGGGATGATGAAGTGCGTCCTCGACATCACCACCACGGAAATCTGCGACCACCTCATGGGCGGTGTCCTCTCCGCCGGAGAAGGGCGGCTCGACGCCTTCATCCGGACCGGGATCCCCTACGTGGGCTCCGTGGGCGCCCTGGACATGGTGAACTTCGGGCCCATGGACACCGTGCCCGAGAAGTACAGGGACAGGAAGCTCTACGTCCACAACCCCCAGGTGACCCTCATGCGCACCACACCCGAAGAGAACACCCTCATGGGCGAATGGATCGGCGAAAAGCTGAACAGGTTCCCCGGGCCGGTGCGCTTCCTGCTGCCCCTGAAGGGCGTCTCCATGATCGACGCGCCGGGACAGGCCTTCCACTGGCCGGAGGCAGACGAAGCCCTCTTCTCCTCCCTTGAGCGCACCTTCAGGCAGTCGGATCATCATCGCCTGGTGAAGCTGCCCCTGAACGTGAACGATCCCGAGTTCGCCGCGGCCCTCGTGGAGAACTTCCGGGAACTGCATTCATAACCTCCGGGGAAAGGAAGGGATATCATGAAACGGTTCACCCGTACAGAGCTGATGGCCCGCTTCCACGACATGGCGAAGCGACGGGAGCCGATTATCGGCGGCGGAGCAGGCACAGGCATCTCTGCCAAGTGGGAAGAGGCCGGCGGCATCGACCTTATCGTCATCTACAATTCCGGCCGGTACCGCATGGCGGGACGGGGGTCCCTCGCCGGGCTCCTCGCCTACG
This sequence comes from Aminivibrio sp., assembly GCF_016756745.1. NCBI lineage: Bacteria > Thermotogati > Synergistota > Synergistia > Synergistales > Aminobacteriaceae > Aminivibrio > Aminivibrio sp. Next base: position 7,214 of record NZ_JAESIH010000017.1, on the reverse strand, counting down.
GCAACGCCAACGACATCGTCAAGGAGATGGCTTACGAGGTCCTCCCCGTGGTGAAGAAAACGCCGGTCCTGGCGGGCGTCAACGGCACGGACCCCTTCGTCATCTGGGACAAATACTTCGACGAGATCATCTCCCTCGGCTTCGCCGGCGTACAGAACTTCCCCACCGTGGGGCTCATCGACGGGATCTTCCGGGCCAACCTGGAAGAGACCGGCATGGGGTACGCCCTTGAAGTGGAGACCATCCGGGCCGCCCACGAACGGGACCTCCTCACCACTCCCTACGTTTTCAGCGAAGAGGATGCCGTGGCCATGACGAAGGCCGGGGCGGACATCCTGGTGTGCCACATGGGGCTCACCACCAAGGGGTCCATCGGGGCGAAGACCGCCAAGACCCTCGACGAATGCGCCGTCCTCATCGACACATGGGCGGCCGCCGCTAAGAAGGTCCGGGACGACGTAATCGTCCTCTGTCACGGAGGCCCTATCGCCATGCCTGAGGACGCTTCATTCATCCTCAAAAAGTGCAAGAATGTCCACGGTTTCTACGGGGCCAGCTCCATGGAGCGCCTGCCCACGGAAACCGCCATCAAGGCCCGGGCGGAAGAGTTCAAGAAGATCACTTTCTAGAAACCGCAGGCGGAACCACAAGACAGAAAAGGAGAGGACGCCATGCCCAGAGTGTATTACAGCACCATCATTTCCGCACCCATCGAGGAAGTATGGGAATACGTGAGGGATTTCAACGGCCTGCCCAAGTGGCACCCGGGAATCAAGGCCGGCGAAATCGAGGGAGGATGCAGCCCCGACTGCACTGCCTGCATAGGCAGTGTCCGTCATTTCCAGCTTGCCGACGGCTCGTGGATGAGGGAGCAGCTTCTCGCCCTCTCCGACGCAGATTATTCCGTCACCTACACCATCCTCGAAACAGGCATGAAGCTGAAGAATTATGTGTCCTCCCTGAGCCTCGCGCCGGTCACTGCCACCGACGAAACTTTCGCCGAATGGGAGGCCGTCTTCGACATCACCGATGCTGCCGCCGAAGAAGAAACCGTGGACACGGTGTACGGCATCTTCAGCTCCGGGCTGGAAAACCTGGATGAAATGCTCATGGAGGAGTTCGACGACAATTCCTGCTGCGGATGCGGCGAAGGGGAATGCGGGGGGTGCGGCTGCGGAGAGGGTTAGACTGAAGGTTCCGGGGCCGGGCGGCTGCGTCCGGCCCTGCATTTTTCAAAGGGGTCCTCGCTGAACAGACAGGCACAGGCTCAGCCCCCCGATGCGAAAAGGAGGGAATGGCCCACACAGTCCACGAGCGGGGTCTTCGGCGTCGATGGGAACAAAACGAAAACGGACCCCAGGGGGCTCCGGATACTGGATTGAACTCAAGGGGAAGCCCGGCCCAGGTTTGTTATCCCTCGCGCGGCGAAGGATCTTATTCTTGCTGTCGTCCTGAACGGAACGGTTGCGATGCAGGAGCGGACAATCTCGCATTTGGCGGTCCTTCGAACCAAAATCATCGAGATGCTTCGGCCAAGGTACCGGCTTTCAAGATGACAAACCCGGGCATCGGCCCCACGGACAGAACAAAACCATAGGCCACACCGGAGTCCTTTGTCCCTTCCTAAGGGAGACAATCCTCTTTCCCCCAGCTTCTGCCCCTTCCTGCCCGCGTTTCGCCCTTTTTCCGAAATTCCCGTTGTGAAAAAAAGAATCAAATTGACTCTTCGTATCGAGAGTGCTAACGTTGTCTGACAACAGACATTTCAAGTCAAAAATGGATCATGTTTCTGCTCACCTTTGGGCGAAAACGACACGGAGGAGGAGTCTGTTCTTGGACGTCATCCCATTCCAGAGGAAAAACCGGAGCGACGTGATTTTTGAAAAACTCAAGGAGCTCATCGGCAACGGGCAATGGAAGCCCGGAGACCGTTTCCCTACGGAAATGGAACTTACCCGCATTTTCAACGTGGGGCGGTCTACCGTCCGGGAAGCGCTGAACCACCTGAAAACCTCCAATCTTGTCCGCGTCGTTCCCGGAAAGGGAACCTTCGTAACCGAACCACCGGCCGTTGAGCACCAGATCCTCTCCCGCCACATACCCGACAGCGCCACCGCAAAAGAGCTCTTCAACATCATCGAATTCCGCATCTGCATCGAGCCTTCCACCGCCTATCTTGCGGCGGAGCGGATCTCCGGCTCCCAGAAAAAAAAGATCCTCGGTATCGCCGGGGCCGTGGACAACGAGGAGCTGTCGCCGTCGGAATTCGCGGAGACGGACATCGAGTTCCACATTTTCCTGGCGGAAATCACAGGCAACCCTCTCTGCGTGGAGATAATGAACTACCTCCACACGTTCTTCTACAAGCAGCAGATCGTCACATCCCTCATTTCCACAAGAAAAAAAGCCGCCGCCCAGAGCCACATTGCCGTGGCAAAAGCCGTGACCGCCCATAACGCAAAGCTTGCGGAAAAAGAAATGCGTGCTCATCTCTGCAATACCCGGGAATACCTTGAATGCATCGTCCGGGAAACGGCCTTTTCGGGAGCGGCTCCCCGGGAAAAAGAAAGCTGTTTATAGATTCTGCAGACAAGGTACCGCTTTCAATGAAGTCCGTATCAACCACCGGGAACACCTGCAAAAGGAATATGCAAATTCATTCAACCAGGGGGATTCGAGTATGATTGCACTTTTGAGGAGATCATCAGGAACTTCGAAAAGCAATCCCTTGCCCGCCGAAAGAGTGAGCAACTCATGAAAGCTCTGGTATATCACGGCCCCAGAGAGCTGATCTGGGAGGACATTCCCGATGTTTCAGTGGGCCCCGAAGATGTGAAAATCGCCGTTAAGGCCGTTGGGATATGCGGTTCCGATGTTCACGGATACCTGGGCCTTACGGGACGCCGCACGCCTCCCATGGTGATGGGGCATGAATTCTCCGGTGTGGTAGAGGCCATCGGTGAAAAGGTCACCCTGTGGAATGTCGGAGACCGTGTCACTGTTCAACCAGCCCAATTTTGCGGAACCTGTGATTTTTGCAAAGCGGGGCAGACGAATTTATGCGGGAACAAGCGTTTCTACGGCGCCATGGATTGCAACGGCGCCATGGCCGAATATATTGCAGTCCCTGAACATCTCTTATATCGACTTCCCGATAATGTGCCCTTTGACGCAGGTTCGATGATCGAAGCGGCTGCCGTCGCCTACAGAGGTGTCAAAAACGCAGGGGATCTGACCGGCAGGCATGTGCTTGTCATCGGCGCAGGGACGATCGGCCAGCTGGTTGTTTCCATCGCCCGCCTGAGAGGAGCGGAACGCATCTACATATCCGATCTCAGTGACGCACGCCTTGCAACAGCTGTGAAAATGGGTGCGGACGTCACGTTGAATCCTCAGACCATGGACATACGCAAGGTCGTAATGGACGCAACGGAGGGCAAGGGCGTCGACATCGCGATTGAAGCAGTCGGCGTCACCCCGAGCGCAAAACAGAGCATTGAACTCCTGCGGACAGGGGGAACCGCTGTCTGGATCGGCAACTCGGCGAAATTCGTCGAAGTTCCCATGCAGGAAATAGTCACGAGAGAACTCCGTATTCGCGGAACCTATATCTACTCTCACGATGAGTTCGGTGAAGTCCTTGAATTGGTGAACAGCGGAGGAATTTCTTTCGATCCCATAATCAGTCTTCGCGCCAGGATGTCAGAAGGAGCCCAGTGGTTTGCACAACTCGCCGATTCTCCGGGGGAACTGATAAAGATAGTTCTCATCCCGGAATAAAACACGAGGAGGGATAACAATGAAGGCTCAGAGCGGGAAGTTGGGAAAAGTAGCGGTGCTGTTGTCGGTTCTGTTTATCGCAACAATGGTTCTTGTCCTCTGCCAGACAGCAAATCAGGCTGCGGCACAGGACGACGTGAAAATCGAGGCCGAGAAGAAGAAGAACGCGGAGTTCGTGCTGAAACTTGCCTACACTGACGCAGCGAACTGGCCGGCAAGCGGAATCAAGCCTCTTGGAGAACATGCTTTCGCCCTCATCTTCAAGAGCATCGTGGAATCGCGGTCCAATGGCGCCATGTATGTTGAACTCTTCCCCGCCACATCTATGGGACAGAGCAAGGAAGTCATCGAAATGGTCCAGACGGGAACGCTCGAAATGGGGATCCAGACCGGCGCCCTGGCAGGGGTTTACCCGCCTGTGCAGGTAATCAACCTCCCCTACGCCTTCCAGTCCGACGAGATCGCCTGGTGGATATTCGACAACAGCGAATTCTGGAAGAAAATGACCGCCGAGATCGAAGAAAAAACAGGCATTAAGGTGCTTGCAATGGGACAGAACGGCACCAGGCATTTCACCAACTCCAAGCGCCCGATCCGCGAACCGAAGGATATGGTCGGCCTGAAGTTCCGGGTCATGCCCTCGCCGATTTACGTGAAAACCCTTGAAGCCATGGGAGCGAGCGCGACGCCTCTTGCCCACGGGGAGATTTACACATCATGCCAGACCAAGGTCGTTGACGGGCAGGAGAACCCCATCTGGAACATAGCGGCCAACAAATGGTACGAGGTTCAGGACTACATGACGCTCGACGGCCATACGTGGAGCGAGGACATGCTGATCATCAATGCCAATTTCTTCAACAATCTTCCGAAGGCATTTCAGCAGATAATCCGTGCTGCAGCCTACCAGGGGCAGACTGCGGGACGCGCGTCCGAATCACTGGGCTCACTGGTCACCGATTTCGCGATCCTCGAGAAAAACATGGAGATCTACTCTCCGACACCCGAGGAGATGGCAAAGTTCAAGGCTGCTGTCGTTCCCGTAGCCGACTGGCTTAAGCAGGAAATCGGCGCCAAGTACGTGGAAGATTTTTACAAAGCCGTCGAAGAAGCCGAAGCTGCTCTGGGATACAGATAGTTTTTTCAGCGGAATCAACGTGCAGGCTTCCGGACAAGGAAGCCTGCACGTCAATGAACACGGCGGAGGACAAGATGAGTGTACTCGATACATCATTCACACTTTCACGGAAGATAAGCGACATCGTCGAGCGGGCGAGCATCTGCATAACGGTCTTCTACATTGCTGCTGTCTTCTGCGTCGTCTTCCTCGGAGTGATAATGCGGATCATCGGATCCACGTTTTCCTGGAGCGAGGAGATCTCCCGCTGGCTCCTGGTGGGAATCACGTATATCGGAGCCAGCCTTGCACTCAAGCGACAGCAGCACGTCGGCATCGCGCTGGTGATCCGCGCCCTTCCGAGAGCGTGGTGCAGGATAGCCGTCATTCTTATAGATATCGCTGTCATGGCCTTCATTTACTATGGATTCAGAACGAGCCTCGCAACTGCTCTTCAATCAGCGAAACAGTTCGGCGACATCATAAAATTGCCAATGATGTACGTAAAGCTGAATCTTCCCATCGGGTTTTTGTTCATGTTCGTCCATATGGTCTATTTTCTGATCGGCGCATTCAGGGCCGAGGATCCCCAGGATTTCATCCTGAGCAGCTGACGGCCCGGCCTGAAGCAGGAGAGATGTCATGACTACACTGTTGTTGATTTTCATTGGAAGTTTCGCCATAGGCGTCCCGATTGCCTTCGTTCTGGGACTGACGGCACTGTACTATCTTCTCTTCGTCAGCAGCGTGCCGATCATGATTCTGGGACAGCGCCTCTACGCGGGAGTCGATAACTTTGTTCTGCTGGCGATTCCTTTCTTCGTTTTCGCCGGCGAGCTGATGAACAGGACAAAAATTACGGAAGACCTGGTGAACTTCGCCAAAATGCTGGTCGGCTGGATTCCGGGTGCCCTGGCGCAGGTCAACATCGTTACAAGCGTCTTCTTCGCCGGGCTTACAGGAGCCGCCGTGGCCGATACGGCTGCCATAGGATCCATCCTCATTCCGGCCATGAAAGATGAAGGATACAAGGCTGAATATGCGGCAGCGGTCACTGTAACATCCTCGATAATCGGCCCGATCATTCCTCCGAGCATCAATATGGTGGTCTACAGCACGGTGACGATGGAATCGGTCGGCGCTCTTTTTATGGCCGGATTTGCCCCCGGCATTGCGATCGCACTCGGCCTTATGATAATAGCGCTTTTTTTCGCGTTAAGGGAAAACCACCCGAGGAGGAAAGAGCGGCTTGCAAAAGGAGAAGCCTGGCGTACCACCAGGAAATCCCTTCTTGCTCTGCTGGCACCTGTTATTCTGGTGGGAGGAATCTTCAGCGGTCAGTTCACTCCAACCGAGGCAGCCGCAGTAGCATGCGCTTACGTGCTTTTCGTCGGCGTATTTATTTTCAGGACCCTCGGATGGAAGGAGATCTTCGAAAGCCTCAAAGTTACAGCAGTTACATCCTCCGTCATTTTGTTCATAATCTCCATAGCAACTGTTTTCGCCACAATGCTGACGCTGGAAAGAATCCCCGCCCACATCGCCCATTACATTCTCTCCCTGACAGAAAACAAATATATCTTCCTTCTGTTTATCAACATCTTTTTATTGTTTGTCGGGATGATAATGGAGACCGGTGTAAGCGTCATTCTTCTGGCTCCTATTCTGCTTCCCGTTGCAACGCGCCTGGGAATTCATCCTCTTCACTTTGCGCTGGTCATGCTGGTGAATCTGAATATCGGTCTCAACACGCCGCCGCTGGGAGTCTGCCTTTACGTTGCCGCCCCCATAGCGAAAGTACGGTTTGAGAAAATAGCACGAGCTGCAGTTCCGTTCATCGCAATGCAAATTGTTGTTTTGATGATCATCACATACATCCCGGAGATTATTCTCTTTCTCCCAAGACTCTTTGGTTATATAACATAAGACAATAAACAAAAAAGAGTTTCAGCGTGCTGAGCTGTTACCTGAACCGACATCCGGGTCAGTATGGAAGTTTTAAACACGCGTACTGAAATTGCGAGGAAAACATTCCCGGACTGTTCCGTTGCGCTGTTACCCTGATTGCCCCATGACACAAACAACATTTTCACAAGGACAATACTTTCCTGGAGGTGGATCATGAATCCTGAAAGAATCGCAGAACTGAAAGAAAAAGCGCGGGCTGTGCGCCTCGGCATCATAGAGGCACTCGGCATCGAGAAGCGGGGACATCTCGGCGGTTCTTTGTCCTGTGCCGACATCGTGGCAGCCCTCTATTTCTACAAGATGCGCCACGACCCGAAAGACCGTTTTATGCCCGACCGGGACCGGTTCA
>NZ_JAESIH010000016.1 GCF_016756745.1 Aminivibrio sp. | reverse complement strand
CCTGGGTATCGTCGGTTGCCGATGCCCTGTTTATCCCCTTTACCGTAGGAGGCGGAATTTCGTCGGTGGAACAGGCCAGGGATATTATCACCCTCGGGGCGGACAAAATCTCGCTGAACTCCGCCGCAGTCCGGAATCCAGCCCTCATCGGAGAATGTGCCGCACTGCTCGGCAAGCAGGCTGTGGTCTTAGCGGTGGACGCCAGGCGGAGCGGAGCGGGAAAATGGGAGGTCTTCATCGACGGAGGAAGAACCGCTGCAGGACTGGACGCCCTGGAGTGGATCGCCGAAGGCGTCCGCAGGGGGTGCGGGGAGATCCTGCTGACCTCCATGGACAGGGACGGGGTGAAAACCGGCTACGACGACGAACTCAACTCCCTCGTTTCGGGAATGGTATCCGTTCCCCTCATCGCCTCCGGCGGCGCAGGGTCCATGGAGCACATCCTCAATACATTCAGGGCAGGAAGCGACGCCGCCCTTGCGGCCTCGATCTTCCATTTCAGGGAGATACGCATCCCGGATCTGAAACACTATCTTGCGGAACGGGGCGTTCCCGTCCGCCCGTCGAGGTGATGGACGTGGAATTTTCTTTGGACGATGTGAAATTCGGCGTGGACGGCCTGGTTCCCGTGATTGTGCAGGACGTGCTTTCAGGGGAGGTGCTCATGATGGCCTGGGCAAACAGGGAAGCTCTTGAGGCCACCCTCTTCTCGGGGATGATGACCTTCTGGAGCAGAACCCGCAGGGAGATCTGGAAGAAGGGGGAAACCAGCGGAAACACCCTCTCCCTCCAGGAACTCAGGCTGGACTGCGACGGGGATGCCCTTCTCGCCCTGGTGGAACCGGCGGGGCCCGCCTGTCATACAGGAGAGCGGTCGTGTTTCCACAGGCTTCTCACCCCCCCCTGCGAAGGACGGGGAACCTTTCCGGGAGTTCTCTGGAGGTACCTGGAGAAACGGCGTCTTGACGACCCCGCCGAAAGCTACACCGCACGGCTGCTGTCAAAGGGGCTGCGAAGGGTTGCCCAGAAGGTCGGGGAGGAAGGGGTGGAGACCGCCCTGGCCGTGGCGGCCGGAGACAGGAAGGAAACGGTATGCGAGGCGGCGGACCTTCTCTATCACCTCGAGGCTGCCCTGCTCGCTTCGGGAGTGAGCCCCAGGGAGGTCTACGCCGAACTGGAGCGGCGCCACCGGTAGCCGCCGCCCCAGGGACAGACTACCGACCGTCCCTCCAGGCCGGAGAGGGCAAGTTCAACTTCGCGGAAACAGGGGGATTCGAGCATCATGGCGGTGCACCTGTCCCGGGAAATAGTGGAAAGCCTGTGTGAATCTGAAGAACGGATGAAGACCCGGTCAGGATACCGCTCTCTCCATCCGGAAAATTCGCTGTGGGAAACGGCGGAGGAAAGCTCCAGGGCATGGCAGGGGAAATCGTCCGGTACGGGACCGAGGACCGCCTCGTAGGAAAAGGACGGTCGGTCGAGGTGGGCAAGGATGACCAGCCCTCCTCTGCTGCGGGCCTCTTCCGCCGTCTCGTCGGCGGAATATCCCGCTCCCTGGACAAGCAGAATTTCCTGCTCTCCGGTGATGACGTTGTTCTTGTCTATGATCAGCTGGTCTCCGAAAATTTCGGGACAGTTCGCTATCGGCGGCATTTTCTTCCAGAGCCATTTCTGAAAATCCCCGGCCTCGACGAGGCCGGGGAAAATCACGACGATATGAATATCCTCCGCTGTCTGCACTTCCATTCCGGCAAGAACGGCAGGGCTCCCTCCGGCGGCTTCGGCCACTGCCTCAGCGTTGTCCGAGGCGTTATGGTCCGTTACGGCGCAGAGGGCGATGTCCGCCTTCCGATAGGCCTCCACGATCTCGGGAGCGCCCATTTCCAGTTCTCCGCAGGGAGAGAGCACTGTGTGAAGGTGAAGATCCACCCAGAAGGGGGAGAGGCTCATGACGATCTTCCCAGGCCTGCCTCCCAGAGCCGTCCGGCGGCCTCGAAGGCGGACAGGTCCGTGCCTGCGAGGGTAACGCCTTCGGCAAGGCAGCGTTCGACGAGGTCTTTGTCAGGCTTTCTCCCCGACGCGGTGAGGATAAAGGGGACATCTTTGAGTACGGCCACCGCCGCCACGTTGAGATGCACCTGTATTGTGATCCAGAGCCATCCTTCCCTGGCCTCCGCCATGATGAAGCTCAGCAGGTCTCCTGTAATGACGCCTCCGATCTCCCCTGCCTGGTCGCCCGGAGAGTAGACTGTGAGACCGAGAAGTTCCGTAATGTCGGAAATTTTCATGCCCCATGCCTCCTTTTGCCCGAAGGATGGAGGGTGTGAGGCAGCTTGGAGGAAAGCGACCGTATCTCGCCGCTGAGGGCGGTAATCCGCTCTCTCAGCTTGAAGATGCAGTCCGTCTCGTCTCCCTGCCCGCGGACGATATCCTCCGCCAGGGCACGGCAGGAGGGGCGGCCGCAGGAACCGCAGTCGATGTGGGGCAGCCCGGCGTAAATGGCGTCCATCTCCCGGAGCTTGGCCATGGCCTCTCCCAGGTCCTGGGAAAGGGGCAGCCGCTCCTTCACCTGGATGGGATTGTCGAGGCGCCATATTCCCTTGTCGTACCAGGTGCGGATTTCTTCCATCTCTTCCTGGGAGGGGAGCCATTCCGTTTCGATGTTTTCCAGGCGGAGCTGGGAGAGGAACCGGGACTCGTAGGTTCCCGTTCCTCCGATACACCCCAGGTCGCAGGCCCTGCACTCGATGAAGTCCACTCCCCCGAGCCGCCCGAGCTCCAGCTCGTTGAGCAGGTCCATGGTATTCCGCAGCCCCGATACGGCCACTGAAGTAAGCCCCTTGTCGGAGAAGGACGAGATGTGCCGCGCTTCGCCGCCGGAAATGGACCAGAGGAGCCACCGCCTGCTGATGGCCTTAGTCTTCGTGCCCGTGACCTTTACGTTGTAGGCGAGAAGATCGCGGATGACCTTTTTCACGCTCACCACGTACTCGAGAGAGCTTTTTCCCCTTCCCACAGGGTTCCGGACGAGGGTGGCCTTTGCGGGACAGGGCGCGACAAGGGTCACTTTTTCCTTTCCCCCCGTGGCGTTCCTCCAGATGGTGACTGCGGTCTCCAGGGGAGATTCCACGGGGAGAATTCTTCCCACAAGTTCGGGGAAGTTGATCTGGATAAGCCTGATGACGGCGGGGCAATAGGTGGAGATGTAGGGAAGGTTGTCCCCTCCTTCCCGGATGATGCCCGCCGCGGCGTAGGCTGCAAGGTCGAAGGCGATGGACGCGTATTCGGCGATATCCCTGAGCCCATGATGTTCCAGGGCCTCTTTCATCAGTCGCGGGCGGGAATAGGCGCCCACCTGCACGTAGAAGGTGGGATCGGCCATGAGGACCAGTCCTTCCCTTGACCTGAGAAGATCCCACTCATCCTCGTTCACGGTGATGGCCTTGTCCCTGCAGCTTCGTATGCATTCACCGCAGTCAATGCAGAGGTCCGGGATAATGCGCATCAGCCCGTCGATCACCCGGATCGCTTCGGTGGGACACGATTTTATGCAGTTGGCGCACCCCCGGCACCGGGCTTCGCGAACCCTAATTCCTCCGGACACCTTCACCACTCCTTCATGTCATTCCGCTGCATTCTGCCGCTCCGGGCGAAGAAAAAGATCACTGTCCCGGAAAGTTAATTCTCGCTGTTAGGACCGTGCCGGTCCCCACTTTCGTCTCGATGTTCATGCTGTCGGAATTCCGTTCGATGTTCGGCAATCCCATGCCCGCTCCGAACCCGAGCTCCCTGATCTCGTCAGAAGCGGTGGAATACCCTTCCTGCATGGCCAAGGCCACGTCGGGAATGCCCGGTCCCTGGTCCGCAGCCATAATTTCCAGATGATCCGATGCCACGGTCATGCGGAGAGTCCCGCCCCCTGCATGGATCATGGCGTTCATCTCCGCTTCATAAGCCACCACCGCAGCTCTTCGGACAACTTCCGATGAAATCCCGAGCATCTTGAGAGTCGCCCGGAATTTCGTGGAGGCTTCGCCGATAGTGGTAAAATCCCCCGCCTGTATGGTGTACTCTTCCACGTACGGCTCCTGCCCCACGCTCTACACCCCTCTGTCAGGTATATGACAGGGCAGAATTCCTTTCGCGAAGAGAATGCCGCATGCCTCGAACATGCTCATCTGGCACAGAAGCACCGGCATCTTGATCTGGGACGCAAGCTTCACAGCCGCTTCCTGGGGCTTCTTTCCCCGGACGAAAACCACCGCGGGGAGGTCAAGCATCTGGGCGGTCCTGACGATCTGGATGTTCGTCAGTCCGGTGAGGAGAAGGGATCCCGGGCGGGCGAACGCCAGCACGTCGCTCATGAGGTCGGCGCCGTAGGCGCACTCGATGTCGATGGAGTCGAGCAGTTCCTCTCCGTACAGCACTTCTGCCCGTATGTTCTGTACCACGTCCCGCAATTTCATATTGTCATCCTCCTCAATGGTTGAAAACAGCGACATTTCATCATGGCAAATATCCCGGGTCAGTAACCTGGAAAAAATCCACCGGACGGAAGGCCCGGTTCTCCACCTCGAGAATTGCGGTTTCCCTGGCAACGGGACGGTGGGTTGCCGGATTGACAGAAAAGGTTGAAGAACCGAGAGCGATGCCCGAAACTGACTCCATGGCTTTCGCAAGGGGCACCGGATCCTTGGATCCCGCCCTTCGAAAACCTTCGAAAATCCACCCGCATGCAGCGTACGCCCTGCCTGCGGCGCTCTCATCCTTGACAACCGTCCTGGTTCGCCCCCATATTTCCCGGCCAAGAGTTACAAAAGCCCGGTCCCGTCCCAGGGGGACGTTCTGGTCAGCTGCGATGATACCGTTAAAGGAAAGAAGAAGCTGCCTCGGCTCCCCTCCGTACCAGATCCTGAATGCGCCTTCTTTTCTCCGGACAGCCCTCCATACATCCCGTACAACCATGGATCCCGCCCAGGACACAAGAACGGATGCTCCTTCAGACATAGCCTCGGATTCGATCATCCTGAAAGAATCCGGTCCCGCTCCCGGCAACCAGAAATGGCTGACGGAGTAGCCGGAAGATGACAACATATCACCGAGGTTCCGGGCAAAACGTTCCAGGGAGGGGTCGAAACGGTCCCCGAGGATCGCCACCCCGGTCCCCCGGTCGAGACTTCTCCGGGCATATTCCGCAAAGGCTGCGATCCGAAAGTCCCTGTAGAGATCCAGGGCAAACATCATGGGAAGAGGAACGCCGCCTTCGCCGATGTCGCTTCCCTCGCCGTAGGCGGACAGGAAAACCGGACCTGATCTGCCGAGAAGGGGACGAAGGAGAGAAATATCCTCGCTTCCTCCCAGGGAAAGCACGGCGGCGACTCCATTCTCCCTCCAGCGGGCCACGCGTTCCTCCGCAGTATCCCGTGAAAGGGGCGGTTCCTTAAGAAAACGGATATCACGGCCGGCCACGCCGTCGGCACTGTCCTTCACCTTCCACTCTGCATAGCGGACAGCCCCGAGGGAGGATTTTCCCCTCTCGCTCTCCCAGCCGTCGGGAGGCGGCAGAACCGCCACCTGCCAGATCCATCCGTCTTCCAGGCCTATGGCAAGATCCCCTGCATGAACCGGGCGGGGGAAAAGAAAAAACGGCAGGAGCAGGAGAAGGAGCAGAAAATTTTTTAACTGCATCATGCAGACCGGAGCTCGGGAGGATTACCTTTTGTAGCCGATGACCGAACGGAGAA
>NZ_JAESIH010000015.1 GCF_016756745.1 Aminivibrio sp. | reverse complement strand
CCCCATGCATCGCTGGGGGGACTTACTCCCGATGCTTTTGCCCGGCAACAAAAGATCCATGCAGCCTAATGAAAGGAGATATTCGGATCATCTGAGATTTTGTGTCTTGACATTGGGGGGCACTATAATACATCATTTCTTCTTTCTGTTGTTCTGTTATTTTCCCCTCTACCCTAAAAAAATACCGTTTTAGGACATCACCGGGAATGAGATGCCAATCACCATCTGATATGGTTACATTGCTTCGGACAGTTACCGTTCCTCTGGGAATAAGGGGTGTTTCTTGACCTTCGATAAAAGAATGGAAAGAGACAGTCCGAAGAACTTCTACGAAGGCCGTATCTCGATTATCAGATAGTTCGGTTACTTCTTTCACATTGGAAGATTCTGGTCCGGGAGTTGCTTCTAATGCTTCTACCCCATCATCACATTCATATCGGATGGTGGCCTGCCGGCCAATCAAAGATAGGAGGTCATTTTTCAGAGCATTAATCCCCTCCTTCAAGCTTTGCATGAAGTTGTTATTAATGCTAATCGCTCCCCTTCAATTTCAAACCAAACTCCAAATCATGGATCTTAGCTTCCTTTTTTTCTCCTCTCATCAAAGAAAGAGTACGGATTTCTGCGATAAGGTTCTCATCAATTCTCACTTTCACATGTAATCTTTCAAAAAAAGGCTGACTCTGAGAGTCAACATTCAACGACATAAGGGTGTAGGGTATCCGCTCATCTCCATGGGCTTCCTTACCCGGCCATTTCGGACGTGCAAACAAGAATTTGGCGTATCCATCGGTTGGATCAACACAATACATATCAACACTTTTTTCTATGGACTCTTCTGCAAGGGGCAAATTCACACCGGCGGGGATAATTTCTACGAAGGTATTTCCTGCATTGAGAACTTCAATGGCTTTTGCAGTTTGCAGTCTTGCCTCGTCATGAGCAATCCATGCAGCCCCCTCGGAAATCAATGTGGCAGCACTTTCCGGCATCTTCAAACGATTCATTCCGAAAATCTCCCTCAGACTGCCCTTAATTGCCGGCATCGCAACCATTCCACCAGTCGCAAGGCAAAATTCTATTGCTTCCCGGTTTATGCCTGCTATTTCCAAAAGACTCCGGATATTCTCTATCCCTTTGATAATTAGGTCAGCGACCAATTCTTCAAATTCCGCCCTGGAAATCTCCGCGTAAATATCTTTTTCAGGTCCTGGAGTCGCAAGGTAATCGGAAATGAAGAGAGACCGCTTCGAATGTTCTGATAATCCTATTTTCAGATCCTCACAAGCTTGCAAGAGGCGCGCATCTGCATTTGGTTGTACCAAACTCCAGTCTGAGTTGGGAAAATTTTCTTCATGCTTTCTCCTGATCAGGTTCCGTAGCCTGAGGTCAAAAGCATCCCCTCCTACCTCGGTATCTCCAAGGTTTGCGATTTGCATCAGCAAACCATTTTGAACCTGACACAAAGTCAGGTCCAATGTTCCCCCTCCCCAGTCGAAAACAAGAACAAGCCGCCGTTCAAGTTCCGCTATTGTCTGACCGAAGTTTGTATCCCGTCTCAGATAGCCATAGAGGGCTGCCAGGGGCTCATGGACAAATTGATGGATCCTAATTCCAGCTTTCTGTGCAGCAAATCTCAACTCTGCACGAGCAGGACCTCTCATGGTTACAGGAATTGTTATCACGGCAGATTCAAAAGAATTCCCCTTAAACGAACTGGATGTTGCCTCTTTTCTAAGAAAGCCAAGAAGATCGGCGACAACATCTGAAGCTTCTTTTTTTATTCCGCCCACTGATATGCCATACGGGGAACCAAGAAATATTTTCGGGGATCTGACAAAGTTTCCGAATACCCCAAGGCCCAACTGACTCAAATGATCCTTTGCCTCTTTTCCAGCCACGGGGACCGTCCCCCCATACCAAACAACGGATGGATGAGGTTTCCCTTCATGCGTTAAAACATAGGGTCTCTTTTTCGTGGCCATGATACCAGTTGAAATGACTGTGATCAGGCTATTTGTAGTTCCGAAATCTATCCCAAAGGTTGCAGCCATGCTTTCCCCTTCTCTATTAGTTTTAAAGTATCTTCTATTCGTTCCCTCACAACGTTTATTCTTGGAGGTTCGGCATTTGATGCGGCAAAGGCCATGTCCAACCAGCGAGCGATTTCATCCTGCATCATTCCTCGAATTTTCCCCTTTAATTCCTCGAGTTGGAATTGGTATGCTTCTTTTATTTGAACCAATTCTTCCGTCTTTTCTTTATTCTCCCTCTGTAGGCACTCAACCAGTTCATTTAAATTATTGTCCTTTGGCTTTTCAGTGTTAGGAGACTTTTGATTCTTTATTTCTGTCCTAAAATTTTCTACAGAGAAAAACAGCGATTCAGAATAAGCCAGCAAACAGGAATAAAACTCTTGCTGGGGGGGACAACACAGCATAAGTTCCAGTTCTGATAGTTTTTCACCAGAAATACCGGATTTTTTCCTGCCCTTTGTTAATACTGTATTGATAGCTTCTCGTGCGGTTGTGTGGTCAATTAACGCCTTTAAACTGCCAAAATGCAGAAACAATAACAATTTTTTGAAGTCTGCTATTTTAATTTTTCTTTTTCCCAAGGATCCGATCCAGGAAAAAAGGAATTCTTGGAATATTCCGGGGTCCATTCTGGCGGGGAAAGAGATGGATGCATCTCCTCTCAGTACCGATTCGCAAAGATCGGTAAGGAACCCTTGGAATTGTTTTCCGGACCTATGGACATTCTGTAGAAGATCCAACAGCCTGTCGATGTTGTTCGAACGGGAAAAGTAAACAGTTACCAGCTCTTCTTTAAAAGAAACATCTATTGGAACGTCCAGTAAATCTTTTTTAGTGCCAGCTGAAATATTCTTAAAAAATCTCTCCGCTGGTATTTTTTTTGACTGGAAGAATTCTGTCCACGCTTTATTAAAATCTGTCTCAAGAAGAACATTCTTCACCTTTTTGGTTTTCGCTACTTTTTTAGCGTTTTTAATTACCTTTTCCATAAGAAAAATCCCTTCTCTACCTTTTTTCTGGCCCAATCCCCAAATAGAGGATGAAACTGCAATTGCCTTAAAATTGGCTCTGCAATTTTAAGCCGCTTGGAACGAAGGCAACTTTCAGCAAAAAGAACATCGATCTTTACCCGATCATATTCGCTAATTGGGGTTTCATGAGACAATGCCAAGAAATCTTTCCGGTCAATGAATGAGGCTTGATTATTTTGCAGGCTCTCCGATGCTTTTATAATCAAATCCGAAACCTGGTCAACCGGACAAATAGGTGTGACACCCTCACCCTTACGCACTTCTGGGAGTGCCTTGCTCGATCTTATTGCATTCCTATTCAGAATTAAGCTTTGAAAAAAACTATTAGCTTTGTACAAAACAGGCATTGAATCAGGCTGATTATCCAAAAAGTCATTCAGGTTGAAACGAATAACAGAAGTTACAGCAAACGCAACTGGCCGGACAAAATGCTTCAGTACATCGAAAGCTGAATGAAATTTCACTGTGTACTCTTCAAAGTTTATGTTTTTCCCCAGGACGTCATTCGTGGACTCCTTTATCAATAGGGCAAGGGCGAAGTTCCCCAGTGCGTCTCCGTATTCCCTTGCAGAATTTTCATCAGGTAGGGCAGAGCTGAAATTGCTAAGGTCGAAGTGTGTTAAATTTTTCTTGACAAGGTGTTTTAAAAAAGCTCTATCGACATCATCCAGGACCGCATTATCAGGAATCCGGAAATAAAGATGGTATTCCGAAAAAGACGATGAATCATCAACTCTTCTAAAACGAGTCAGACGAATCATCATTGTTGAATCCGTTTCCGTTACTATCAGCTTTTTAAATTTCTCTTCTGATAGGATTTGCCATCCGGATCCATTTTTATCTACTTCATACTTGTCACAATGAAACACGGTTATATCCCGTTCTGAAAGTCGCGAACGGATTGTGGCTTTAACGGGCAAGGGATGCCCTTTAACGAAAAGACTCGGTGCCGATAAAGGATTTTCAAGGCTATAATGTTCTTGTAGATAATGCACGGCAAGCTCTTCAGCTGTGTAGAACGCTTTCGAGCATTTTGTACAGGAAAAAAATCTAACTGGACGTGGAACACTCTTAACCTCTCCCCCATCCAAGTGATCGTCCCGCTCGTAGCGGTTAAATCTTAGGGAATCTTCACGTCTTTCATTATCGCTTTCGTACATATCAACTAAACCGCCCATACCAATTATTCACCTGCCTCCCTAAACAAGAATCAAGCAGAACACGAATTTAATTCACGATTTACGACTCTTTCTCCTTCGAAGGTTTCTTATATCTATCTAGCATTTTAATGAAATGCAATAGCATTTTTCAACGAAAACCTATCGTTGCGCCAATCCTGTTTTTTATTCTTTTTTTAAATTCTTCCAGATTATTTTCTGACCAAACGATGCAATTGTATTGGCGGATGTCAAAATGGAGATCTTCTAAATGATCAGCTCTACAAGACCAAATCACTTCTATATTCAAGCCTTTAGCAAAGCCAGCTTCGTAATAAACGCCACCCCTATTTCCCGTGAAATCAGCAAGTAAAAATTTACTTTGTTTTATTTGTGCTATTATTTCATCGTCAATCTTTCCATTGTATTCTCGTCGGTCAACTCTATGTGGCGTGTATCCTGCCTCTATTATGCCTGCTGAAATTACTTCATCATAAATTTTTTCTAAATCATCAGAAAACCACATTGCTACGAAACACTGGGGACTTTGTGCATTTATTTTTTTAATCTTTTCGAGATGCTCCCAACCATTTGCTTCGATCTTCAAAGTCGAACTCGCCAAAGACTCATTTTGCCTGATTCGTTTTACCTCAGTTAGAAATGATAAGATTTCGATTAGTTCTTCCTGGTTAATACACCAACAATGGCTTATCCAATCGCTAGCTCTCTCTAAATATTCGCCAGCAAACTCGGTTTCTTTTTCAAGAAACAACAGAAGCTTGTCCGCACGTTCGTGAAATGAGGGCGTGTTCAGTCGTGAAAGGAATTCTATGTTAGAGCTGGATATTTCAAACTGTGGGTTTTCACGTAGCCACCCCGAAATATTCGCTTTCTGCCGAAGCGATAACCCTGCGCTTTCCAAGTTAACAAATGCAGTTCGTGTAATATAATAATAACCACACAAGGGACAATTTACAGAATATGCATCAAAAGAGCCCTTATCTGCATAAACCGCACTTTGTCCACAGATTTTACAAATATGCATTTAATTACCTCGCTTTAACATAAAACACCTCCGCGTTACAGCTACTAAAAGCAAGGATTCCACGCGCATGCAATATTTCGAACTGTTATTATGAGCAGTATAGCCAAGGTATTTGTTTGGAATAGTGGAGGTCTGACTGACGGAGGAATCTTTTCCGATTCACCATGATAAAGTATGGATTGTATGGATTGAATGTCCTCCGTTTCGTCCCGGCGGCAGTGCGGAACAATAAAGCACCTTGAAAAAAGAACGGCCTGTAGACAATTCATCGTTTCCCGTGTTCAATACGTTCGCCGAAACTATACAGAACGGGGGAATCGATCATCAACAGGCCGCCTCTACATACTACAATCATCCGCCTCCTTTATCAACACCTCGCTCCGTTTCTCGACCGAAGGCTCATAGAAACGCTCGGCGCGATGGTGGCAGCTCTCTGCCTGTCGAAAAAGACCAGTCTCGACGAATGGGGCTCCTTCGAGTTCGGCAGAGCCGCGCGCGCATACAGCAGGGCGCGACGTTTCCGCGAATGGCTCCGCAATCCGAGGATCGATCCCGGGTTCCTTCTTCACCCTCTTACGGAGCGCCTGATATCGAAAGCGGGAAAACACGTCCACATCGCTCTGGACACGTCCATCCTTTTCAACGCCTTCTGCATGGTTCGCGTCTCCCTGATCTTTCTCGACAGGGCGGTTCCGCTGGTCTGGTCCGTGCGGAAGAGCAAAAGCGCCTCGGTTCCCTTCTCCGCGTATCGGGGGCTCCTGGAGGAGGTCGCGGCCATGATTCCGTCCGGGACGCAGCCGATCTTTCTCGCGGACAGGGGATTCCAGAACGCTTCTCTCTTCGAGCTTCTGAAACAGCTCGGCTGGTGGTGCAGAATAAGAGCGAAGAGCGACGCCCCCGTACGGACGAGGAAGGGGGAGGTGATCGTACCGGGAAAACTCTGTCTGAAGCGCGGACTCCCCCGATTCTGGAGGAACGCCTCCTACGCCGGAATCGGCGGCGTGACGTTCGGCGCGCTGCTGCCGATGCCCGCAGGCGAAGAACCGTGGTACATCGTCTCCTTCGGAGGTCACTTCACGGACATCTTCCGCGACTACTCGAAACGTTTCTGCATCGAGGAGGAGTTTCTCGACGAGAAGAGCGGGTGTTTCGGTCTTTCGAAGAGCCGGATACGCGACGAGAAGAGGATCGAGCGGCTGCTGTGCGTGATCGCGACGGCCGCCGTTCTGATGGCGGAACTCGGAATCGAGACGGAGCGCGCGGGAGAGCGCGCGAACGTCGACACCCACGGGAAACGTGGTTTGAGCTACCTCAAGATCGGATTGAGAAAGCTGATGCAGATGCTCCATTTCCCGAAGCTCCTCCCGATATGGATTCGACTCTCCCCGCTTCCGTTCGACTACGAGCCGGAAGGTGTTTCGGTCTCCCGGAAAGAAGACGAAGAGACCGCCCGCCGGAAACGCAAGTGTGAAGTTTACGAGGTGTATGATTGACGATGCGCTTTATCGCGGTGAAGAAGAGAAGATTCCTCCGTCAGTCAGAGTGGAGGTAGTCTTCATGGGACGCTCCTCTCGCGGCGGATGAACGTATTAAAGACAAAAGACCATTATTAAAAAACTTAAAAGGCATTACTATCGTATTTTTTACTACAATACATCTTTTTGTGCAAGTTTTTTTTACGAATAGAGCAACGATTTTTTGTTCAACCCTTGGCCCTGTCCGGCAGCGAGTTTTCTTTTATAGTTCGTCGCTTTCGGCGAAGGAGTAGTAGCCTTTTGTGTTGAAGATGATGTGATCCAGGAAGCTGATGCCCAGGATTTTTGCGGCTTCTTTGAGCTGGTGTGTGATGTGGCGGTCTTCGGGGCTGGGTTTGAGTTCTCCGTGGGGGTGGTTGTGGGCGACGATGACTGCGGAGGCTCTTTCGGCTATCACGTCGGCGAAGACTTCCCGAGGGTGGACATGGCTTTTGTTGACCAGGCCGATGCTGACGACCCGGACGTTCATTACCTCGTTCGCGCCGTTGATGGAGATGCTGAGAAAGTGTTCCTGTTTTCTGTCGGCATAGTGTTGGATCAGGGGAAGCACGTCCGCAGGAAATTTGATCTTCAGGCCTTCTGGCTTGATTCTTCGCCGGACAAATTCGAAGGCCGCCGCGATTGAAGCAGCTTTCGCGCTACCGATACCGTCAACGGCAGTGATGTCTTGAGGGGAGAAGAGCAAACCCTTTTCGTCGATGATCTTGATGATTTTCTTCGACAGGGCCAGCACGTCGTCCTTTTGAGTGCCCCTGCCCAGGATGACGGCGAGCAGTTCCTGGTCGGAAAGGCAGTGCGCTCCCTGTTCGAGGAGTTTTTCTCTGGGGCGTTCGGACTGGGGAATATCCTTTATTTTTTTCATGGTTCTCTCGCCTACTTTTCTTCGGGCCTGTTGCGCTGGGTCTTTGCGCCTTTTTTTCCTTTTCCCCGCGCGCTCCGGGAGGCGTTTTTCAGTTCATTTTCCATTTTTGCTTTTTCTTCCCGAATGCGCTGCAGCAGTTTTTCCGCCGGTTCGTCGTCGGGATCCTGGGGAACCAGTTCTCCACGGAAGGCTTTGGCGAGGACAGACTGAGCAAGAGCGTCCACCCGGGCCCGGGCTTTCTGGTAGTGCTCCTCCACTTTGTCGGCAAGGGAGAAGAGTTTGTCCACCTGCCGGACGATTTCTTTTTGCTCTTCGAGGGGCGGGAGAGGGAGTACCCATTCTTTAATTTTTTCCAGACTGAGATTAGGCTGATTTCCCCCCGCCGATTGCATCCTTAGCCGCTCATACTGACTTAATCCGTAGAGGAAGATATACATTCTGGTTGCTTCGTCCAAACTCGGATTTACTAAAGCAGCGCAGGCTTGATTGGATGTCGCTGGGAATTTTAGCCTGCCAATCTGGCCTCGTGTTTTTCCCTCACCATACATAGCAATCAACAATGTATCAACTGGATAATACTTTACATTAGTTTCTTTTAATGCTTTTTCAGAAATTCGACCCTTGCATTCCCAAATATCGCCATTTTGAATATCACCGCTTTTTATCCACGGCACTTTTCCATTATCATAATAAGACACATTACTTTTTAAAGGCGTTGCACCGGTCTCAACATTACATATCTGCTGTATTTCAACATCAACCCAAGAACATGATACTTCAGAGAATCCACTTTTTTTTACAGGTAAAAAGTGTCTCGGATTTCTTTCCCCTTTCCTTCTTGCTTCATCGCATTCATTTACGTAGCGCTCTTCTCGATTTTCCCTGATTCGCTCCAATAAAACGAGTTATTGTCAAATCTGGTGTATGGGTCATCAGGCGGCGTTCCTGTCTGATTGGTCCGATACACGTATTCCGTCCTTGAAAATCACTCCCGTGATGACTTCTCCAAGAAGTTCATAGCCTTTGAGTTTTCTCCACCTCTTCTCCGCCGATTGCGCCGGCTTGAAGACCATTGCCGGCGTCGTCGCCCTCGACCCGCAGTTCCGGGTCTTCGCCGTCCGCAGCCGTATGGTGGAAAAGGCCGATTCCACAGGGTTGCTCGTCCGTATGTGCACCCAGTGCGCCGCGGGGAAGTTGTAGAAAGCCAGGAGTTCCTCCCGGTCTTTCTTCAGGCAGTCAACGGCCTTGGGGTATTTGTCCCCGTATTTTGCCACCGCCCTGTCGAAGGCTTTTCCCGCTCCTTCCTGTGTCTCGGCCATCCAGATCTCATGAAGGTCCGCCTTCATCTTCCCCTGGAGCGATTTCGGCACCTTGTTCAGCACGTTCGCCGTCTTGTGGACCCAGCACCGCTGATGTACGCATTCGGGATATTCTTTCCGCAGGGCGTTCCAGAAGCCCAGCGACCCGTCGCCCACTGCAAGCTTCGGTCCCGCTTTCAGCCCCCTGGATCGAAGTCCCGCAAGAACCTCATGCCGGCTCGCCTCGGATTCCCGGTAGCCGTCTTCCACCGCCACCAGTTCTTTCACTCCCTTCTCCGTGGTCCCGATGATGACCAGGAGGCAGAGCTTGTCGTCCATCCTTACCTTGCTGTACACTCCGTCCGCCCACCAGTAAACGTACTTCTTGTCCGAGAGATCCCGGCGGTTCCATTCACGGTGTTCTTCCGTCCATTTCTCTTTGAGGCGGGCAATGGTATTGGCCGACAGTCCTTTCGCATTTTCTCCCAGAAGGCTTTCGAGGGCCTCTCCGTACCCTCCTGTGGATACTCCCTTCAGGTAGAGCCAGGGCAGAAATTCTTCCACATTCTTCGCCCGCTTCAGATACGGGGGCAGCAGCGCACTGTTGAACACAATGCCGGAGCCGCTCCGGTCCCGGACCTTGGGCACCCTCACTTCCACGTCTCCGATGCCTGTCTGGACAGTCCGTCCGGGAAGATACCCGTTGCGGACAACCGCCGCTCTCCCGTCTTCCAGACGGAGAGAGGAGCACTCAGCAAGCAACGCCTCCAGTTCCGCCTCCACAGCTTTTGCTATGAGGTCTCCGGCTCCCTTCCGCAGAAGTTCGGTTAGAGAATCCGGGACCGTTGTTTCTTTGACCGTAGCCTCTGGACCGGAAGAGCAGGATGCAGTACACTTTTTCATGGCGTATCCCTCCAATGTCGATTGTGAGCTTGCTGGCCCAATCGGCAGGATACGCCACTTCTTTTTCAATGTCCATACACCAGATATGAGTTTAACTCTTCGGCGAAGGAGTAGTAGCCTTTGGTGTTGAAGATGATGTGATCCAGGAAGCTGAGGCCAAGGATTTTTGCGGCTTCTTTGAGCTGTTGTGTGATGTGGCGGTCTTCGGGGCTTGGTTTGAGTTCTCCGTGGGGGTGGTTGTGGGCGACGATGACTGCGGAGGCTCTTTCGGCTATCACGTCGGCGAAGACTTCCCGAGGGTGGACATGGCTTTTGTTGACCAGGCCGATGCTGACGACCCGGACGTTCATTACCTCGTTCGCGCCGTTGATGGAGATGCTGAGAAAGTGTTCCTGTTTTCTGTCGGCATAGTGTTGGATCAGGGGAAGCACGTCCGCAGGAAATTTGATCTTCAGGCCTTCTGGCTTGATTCTTCGCCGGACAAATTCGAAGGCCGCCGCGATTGAAGCAGCTTTCGCGCTACCGATACCGTCAACGGCAGTGATGTCTTGAGGGGAGAAGAGCAAACCCTTTTCGTCGATGATCTTGATGATTTTCTTCGACAGGGCCAGCACGTCGTCCTTTTGAGTGCCCCTGCCCAGGATGACGGCGAGCAGTTCCTGGTCGGAAAGGCAGTGCGCTCCCTGTTCGAGGAGTTTTTCTCTGGGGCGTTCGGACTGGGGAATATCCTTTATTTTTTTCATGGTTCTCTCGCCTACTTTTCTTCGGGCCTGTTGCGCTGGGTCTTTGCGCCTTTTTTTCCTTTTCCCCGCGCGCTCCGGGAGGCGTTTTTCAGTTCATTTTCCATTTTTGCTTTTTCTTCCCGAATGCGCTGCAGCAGTTTTTCCGCCGGTTCGTCGTCGAGATCCTGGGGAACCAGTTCTCCACGGAAGGCTTTGGCGAGGACGGACTGAGCAAGAG
Source organism: Aminivibrio sp. (assembly GCF_016756745.1). Lineage (NCBI taxonomy): Bacteria > Thermotogati > Synergistota > Synergistia > Synergistales > Aminobacteriaceae > Aminivibrio > Aminivibrio sp. The sequence goes on along the minus strand of NZ_JAESIH010000015.1, from coordinate 14,696 downwards.
CGTCCACCTGGGCCCGGGCTTTCTGGTAGTGCTCCTCCACTTTGTCGGCAAGGGCGAAGAGCTTGTCCACCTGCCGGACGATTTCTTTTTGCTCGTCGCGGGGCGGGAGAGGGATAGCGAACGTCTGAATCACTGGTATTTCAAGACGCAAGGTACCGTGCGTTGCCTCTTTAACATAAGACAGCACTTTTGTTTGCATGTATTTGAAAACACATAGAAGATACTCACAATTCGCATTCTTATTCGGCGTCAACCCTTTCATATCTTGATTGATCGTTACATCATTCATCGTTAATGCCACTGGGAAAGAATGAGCCAATATCATGCCGCGCACCACAAAAAGAATGCTTCCCTCTGGAATCATTTTTACTGAGGACTCATGAAGTGCGGTTTCAGAAATAAAATCTTTCCCGTTTTTAATTTTACAAACCTTCATATCTTTGGGGCTTATCCATGGTATTGCACCACTCCAAAAATCCGCTTGAGATTTAGATGGAGTGCCACCGCCTCTGACTTCTCCCAGATTTTCTAGCGGAACGTACAACCAAGTATCAGGTAAGGGATATGTCTGAGTTTCTTCAAATACGTTTAGATAGGAGTCTGCAACTTTTTTAGAGACAATGGACAGTGCAAAATCCGCTCTCTCCACATCCGGATGCTCTTCCCGCCATTTTTCGGTGAGTTTACCGGTGACTGCGGCGGTGAGGACCGACTGGCGGAAGCGTTTGAGAATGGCCGGTATCTTCTCAAGGCGCTCTTTCACGGAGTCAATGCGGGGCATGATGGCGTCCAGCTTGGCAACGATGCGTTTTTGTTCGTTGAGGGGTGGAAGAGGGAAAGGATGGGATTCTACAAAAGTTTTCGGGACTCGTTTTTGCCCGACGGTGCCTGTCATCCTGGATTCCCGGAATTATATACCTAGGAATCGACTTGAAGCCTTGGTGTAACTGAGAAATTTTGTTTGCAAACTTCTCGACATAGGTATATAATATACCTATGTCGGAGGTGGAATGAATGCCGAGAAGAACGCAGTTGATCAACGGTGTCGAACGTGTTTACGATTACTTCCCAAGGTGGGACAAGGAGAAGAAGTATTCTACCAGTGATCGCGACTATATAGGAAAAATGGTCGACGGAGTTTTCGTGCCCAATGAAAAGTACAAGCTCAGAATGGCTCTTGAGGAAGCGGAGAAGAAAAATGAAGTCTCCTCTCCACCGGGATCGTTCTCGCGCCTCTTCCACGGTGCGACGCACCTCTTCGACGCCATCGGAGAGCGGACCGGAGTGGCCGGGGATCTGAAGGAATGCTTTCCGGATACGCATAAGCAGATACTCTCCCTCGCCTACTACCTGATTCTGGAGGACAGCAATCCTCTGAGTCGTTTCCCGAAATGGGCGAAGACGCACAGTCATCCTTTCGGCTCCGACATCCCCTCGCAGAGGAGCAGCGAAATCTTCGCTTCGATCGACGAGGATTCGAAGCAGCGCTTTTTTCGCATGCAGGCGAATCGGCGGATGGAGAAGGAGTTTCTGGTCTACGACACCACGTCGGTCTCGTCGTACTCGAAGCTGATCAAGCAGGTGAAGTACGGCCACAACAAGGATCGCGATCCGCTTCCGCAGATCAACCTGCTGCTTCTGTACGGCGAGGAATCGCGTCTGCCGATCTACTACAGGAAGCTGCCGGGGAACATCGCCGATGTAACGACGGTTCGCACTCTGTTGAGCGAAATCGACTTCCTGCGGTCGAAGAAGGTGAAGCTGGTCATGGACAAGGGGTTCTACAGCGAGAAGAACGTTAACGAACTCTATCGCAATCACAGCAAGTTCCTGATGGCGATCAGGAGTTCGCTCAACTGGGTGAAGGAGATGCTTGACGAGGAGCGGACGAAGCTGACGCAGCGCGCCTGCTACGATTCGGAGCACGAAGTCTACGGTCTGTGCCGGAGCACGACTTGGAGTTACACCGAGACGATGAAGCGCAGCGGAGAAAAGAAAACCGGGGAGAAGCGGATATATCTTCACCTCTTCCGGGACGAACGAAGGAACGTGGAGGACAGATGCGAATTCAACGCCATGCTGGACGGTCTGGAGAGAGAGCTTCGCTCCGGCAAGCGCGTTTCGGCTCACGAGAAGCTCTATGCGACGTACTACGATGTCGGAGAGACGCCCGTTCGAGGAATTCGCCTGACTCCGAAGCAGGAGGCGATCGAGAAGGCGCAGAAGAACTTCGGCTGCTTCGCGCTTGTCTCAAACGATGTGAAGGAGAGCCGCGAGGCGCTGCGGATCTATCGAGGCAAGGATTTGATAGAGAAGGCGTTCGGGAATCTGAAGGAGCGGTTGAACCTTCGGCGGACGTCGGTCTCTTCGGAGGAGAACCTGGAGGGCAAGCTCTTCGTTCAGTTCATCGCGTTGACGTATCTGTCGCAGATCGACAAGACGATGCGGGAGAAGTCGCTCTACAAGAAGCATACTCTGTGTGAGCTTCTGGACGAGCTGAATGTGATCGAAAAATTCGAATCCCCCGGAAAGAACCCTTATTTCGGCGAGATAACGGGGAAGCAGAGAGAGCTGTACGCCTGCTTCGGGGTCGAGCCGCCAACCTAGGTATAATAACCCGGGAATCCAGGTGTCATGTGCGCCTCTGCGGTTTTTAGAAACGCTGCTGTTTTTACCCAGTAAAACAGCAAGGCGGAAGGAACAATGACCGGACGAAGCACGTAAAATTCCGTGCTTCCCGCACCATGAGCATTCGGCAAGCCTGCAACTATCGCCGCCTTCCCGTTTTCAAAGCAGGGTGTTATTTTCGCGAAAATAACATCGTCGTTCCTAAAATGGGTGAATCCCCTTTTCACATCCCGCCATAGTTTTTTCTCAAAACGCAGTGTATCCGAAAAATTCGTCGGAACATGCGGCATGGGAACAAAAGCAACTTCCGTATCATCATCCAGCGACGATTTTGGATTCAAGAGAGCAACAGTCGGAAATGTGGTCTCCACCCACCCCTTCGGAAGTATCCCGCTCATTCCCCGTTCTCCGCTTCTATTTCGTCCAGGATCGATTGCAGTTCATCGACGCAGGCGCCCAGTTCGGTGATGGCGTCGGCGACCAGAAGCTGCGGTTCGGGGAGGGAGTCGGGGTCTTCGAGGTTTTCGTCTTTCAGCCAGGAGATGTCGAGGTTGAAGTTCCTCTCTTTGATCTGGGAATACGAGAACTTCCGAAAGCGTCCCTCTTCGCCGCCGTCTGTCCGTTCGCTCTGTCCGTCGGGGTCGTCGCCGTAGCATCGCTCGAAATCCTCGAACATGGCGGGGACGAGGGGCCGGTCTTTTTTGGTGACGCCGGGGATGTTGGTCCGGCAGTCGTAGATCCAGGTGTGTTCGGTTTTCATGCCCTTCCGGAAGAAGATCACGTTGGCCTTTACTCCCTGGCTGTAGGGGGTGAAGGTGCCGTTGGGGAGGCGCAGGAGGGTGTGGACATCGCAGTCTTCCATCAGGTACTTGATGACGTCGCCCGCGGCGTCGGCGAAGAGGACGTTGTCGGGCAGCACCATGGCGGCCCGTCCGCCCCTTTTGAGTATGGTGACCACGTGCTGGATGAAATTGAGCTGCTTGTTGCTGGTGCTGACGGTGAAGTCGTCCCGCACCGGGGCCTGGTTGGCCCCTTTGGTTCCGAAGGGGGGATTGGTGAGGATGCAGTCGTACCGTTCGCCCCGGTCGGGTTCGTAGATGCTGTCGCCCAGGTAGATGCACGGCTCCAGCCCGTGGAGGAACAGGTTCATGAGGGCCAGTCTCCGGGGCCGGGGGACGAGTTCCTGGCCGTAGTAGGTTTCCTTTTTGATGCGCTGGACGTCTTTTCTGTCCAGGGCTCCTTTGGTGACGTTCACGAGCCATTCGTAGGCCACCATCAGGAAGCCGGCCGTTCCGCAGGCGGGGTCGCAGATGGTGAACTCCCGGGATGCCCTAGGGTCGGGGCGCATGACGTTGACGATGGTCTGTATGAGTACCCAGGGGGTAAAGTACTGCCCCGCACCCTTCTTTCCCTCGGCGGCGGATTTTTCCAGCAGCCCTTCGAAGGCGGCGCCCTTGACGTCCACCTCCATGGAGGACCAGTCCTCTTCGTCGATCATGTTGATGATCTTTTTCAGGTTGACCGGATTGGTGAATCTCGGGACGGCCTGGGTGAAGATGTCGCCCAGGAGGCCGGGCTGGCGGCCGAGGGCCCGCAGTATTCGGGCGAAGGCGTCCAGCAGTTCGGTCCCGGATTTTTTGACGAAGGTGCTCCATGAACAGTCGAGGGTGACGGTGTTCCTGTCTTCTTCGTACCGGATGCCGGAGAGGTCGATGTCCTTTTCATGGGCCATCTTGAGGAACATCAGGTAGGTAAGCTGCTCGATGTAGTCGCCGTAGTCGATTCCGTCATGGCGAAGGGTGTGGCAGAAACCCCAGAGTTTATTTACGACGTCGGACATGGCTCATTCCCTTTTCTATAGTGTATTAGGCGGCAAGCGATTCGTTGATTTCCTTCAGTATCGCGTCGAAGGCATCCCCGAAGATCCGCTTCGCCCTGGTGAGGCCGCCGTGGCGCTCGAAGACCGGCATGGTTTCGAAATCCTCCGGCGATATGGCGAGGTTTTCGATGAGGTGCTCCCGAATGTAGGCGAGCCAGTTTTTCTGCTCTTCGGTGAAGGCATGTTTTTCGGCTAGCCGCGCCACCGTTTTTTCAACCCGTTCCCGGGCGGTGAGGATGGGCACGTCGTAGTCCGAAGCGTGCTTGACCATGGAGATGATGTCGGCAAGGGGCTTTTTGTAGACGAGCTCGTGCCCCCGCTGCAGGTCTTTTTCCGAGAAATGGCTTTTTCTGAGCTTGTCGCGCAGGTCGTCCAGCACGTCGGCATTCCAGTCCGAAGGACGGGAGAGCAGTACTTCGATGGCTTCGATCTGCTCGGGGTTCTTTCGGACGAACTCTTCGAAGAGCCGAAGGTAGTCCCGGGGCTTCTGGTAGTCGTCGCCCACCCGGAACATCACTTCGTCGTCCACCGTATCCACGATGTCGTACCCCTTGAAGAAGACCTTTTTCGGGCGGGGGTAGTTTTCGAGCAGGTCCTGGAACTCTTTATTCCGAAGAAGCTCCATCGTCCCGGGAAAGTCGTTCCGGAGATTCTCTTTCAGCCCGTCGGCGTAGGCTTTCATGTCGCCGTCGGGTATGTAGCGGGCGAAGGCTTCCCGGGCTTCGGCGCCCATGGTGTTCTGGACGCGCCGCAGGCGTTTGATCAGACGGTTGACATTATACTCCCGGTCGCGGTTGTCGTAGATTCGTTCGATGATTTCGGCAAGGGAGACCGTCTCTTTCTGGAGGGTGACGTCGAAATCGGTGGCATTCCGGAAGTATTCGATGAGGCTTCCGTCGAAGCAGTCGAAGATGGTGAATTTCTCCTTGTTGATCTCTTTGCACAGCCGGGTTCCGCGCCCGAGCATCTGCACCCAGAGGATGCGGGACTTCACCATCCGCATGAAAACGATCATTTCTATGGCGGGGATATCCACGCCGGTGGTCAGCATGTCCACGGTGACGACTATTTTGGGCTCGGGGCGGTTGCGGAACTGGCGGATTTTCTGCAGGGGGCGGTCGACGGTGGGGCTTCCGGTGATCTTCATCACGAAGTCGTCGCCCTTGCCGAAGACTTCCTTGCAGGTGCGCACCACTTCGTCGGCGTGGGAGACATGGGGAAGGTCGTTGACGGCGAAGATCAGCATTTTGGGGAACCGCTTGTGCTCTGCCTCGTGCTGGTCGGTGTATTTTTTGATGGCGGTAAGAATTTTCCTGGTGCTGTCGGGAGCGGTGATCTTCTGCTCTATTTCCGCGGCGCTGAACTCCCGTTCGTCCTCCAGCGAGTCGAGCTGCTCCGAGCCCGTTTCCACGTCGATTTCGCCGACCATCTCCCCTTCCTTGAGGAATGCGCCATTGATATGGATGTCGGACGTGATCTTTACGGCGTCGTAGTCCACAAGGTAGCCGTCGAGGACGGCCTGTTCGGTGCTGTAGGAATAGACCTTGTCCTTGAACAGGCCGAGGGTATGGGCCGCCGGTGTGGCGGTAAGGCCGATTTTCACGGCGTCGAAGTAGTCCAGGACATATTTCCAGCAACCGGTTTCTTTTGCGGAGTATCCCCGGTGGCACTCGTCGGCGATGATCACGTCGAAGGCGTTGATGGGGATGTCGAGCTTGCCGGCGTCGGTGTCGTACTCGAAGCCGCCGTCGGCGTCTTTGCCCAGCAGGTTGATCGCCATGCGCTGGATGGTGGAGACGTAGATGAAGGTGTGGGCTTCCCTGGGGTTGGTCAGGTACTCTTCGGGCAGCACTTTGGGGTCGAAGCTGTTGCCGTCTTCCAGCTCTTCGCGCCGGAATCTCTGGCTGTAGACCTCGTAATCCCTGTCCAGTTTGAGTCCCTCCGGCGTTTGAAAGGCGGAGAGGGCGGAAACGGTCTGGGCGGCGAGGGCGCGCCGGTCCACCAGGAAGAGAATCCGCCGGGCGTAGCCGGATTTCAGCAGGCGGTAGATGGAAGAAACGAGGGTGAAGGTCTTTCCGGTTCCTGTAGCCATGGCGATCAGCATGCTCTTTTTGCCGGCGCACAGGGCTTTTTCGATGGCTTCGACGGCGGCAATCTGGTACGGGCGCAGGCGGGTTATTTCGGCGACGGGCCTTTGAGCGAACCATCGTTCGGCGCTTTCCGTGTCTTTACGGTATTTTTCGAGCAGGGCCCGGGGGGAGTGGAAATCGGCCAGCAGCCTGGACGTGTTTTCTTTTCTGCGCACGTCGAGATGGAAGATGGACTCTCCGTTGGTGGAATAGAGGAAGGGAACCCTGTACCCCCTCCATTCGCCCACCGTGTCCGGTACGCCGCGGGCGTATCGCTTGGCCTGTTCCAGCACGTTTTCGGCACCGAGGGAGACTTTTTTGGCTTCTATGATGCCGAGCAGTTTTCCGTCCACAAACAGGGCGTAGTCGGCGGGGCCGGTCTCGGTGGGGTATTCTTCCACGGCGTGACGGGTCAGCGATGAACAGTCGCGGACTTCGTCGCTGCGGATGAGAGTCCAGCCGAGGACGGATGATCGAAGCCGCGCATCGATGCGTTCTTTTCGCGTCCTGGCCTCGGATTCAGTCATTGCCACACCCCTTCGTCTTTGCGTGCTGCGGAGAACGCTTTTCGGACAGTCAAGCAACGGTCAGGCAACTCAACGGCCCCAAGCGACGGAAGTACCGTATGTTGACAGCAACTGCGCAGAAAAGCCACCCTCCAGTCAAGCAACAGTCAAACAAAACTGGGCACCGTCTCACTCCACCCTCGAAAGGCACTTTCCCGCCCGGCTGCCGAGGGTTTCATCGTAACAGCAAATCAGGCCTGCATCCTTGATACGGAATCACTTGTCCGACTTACTATAGCGTCCACTCTCTTTAACATCTCCACCGCTCCCATATCCATCTTGGAAAAAGCAAACCATTTTTTCCCAAGGTCTTTCAGGGAGGCTCCGAAGTGATATAAATCCGTCTCATCAATTATCAAAAACCGATCATGGGATGCGTTGAATTGCTCCAGAATCAACGGGGGATACTGCGCGTTGAATTTTTCCACATCCACTTCAAGCCGGGCAGTGATATTTTTCGTTAATATCGTAACGGCAACGGACTTTTCCCTTTTGCAGAAAAGCGACAACACTGAATCGTCAATATAATTATCTATGAGCACAAGAGACTTCTTCGCAGATCGTATCAACTCGGAAACAAATCTCCAAGCGTCGAAGACTTGTCCTTCGAAGAAAATGCCCTGTTTGGGGGAAATAGCATTATTCTCGATAACCGAAAGCACTTTGGCGATTTTTTGATCGGTCTCAAGTTGCTTCAATTCCAACAAATCCAGCCGCTGAAAAAGCCGGGTATTCGACTGGACAAATCGCCGCATGGCGACAAAAGCGTTCATAATATGGATGCTCACCGCGACTGCGGTATCACTTCGCAGTACTGCTGAAAGCATTGCAACTCCCTGTTCTGTAAAGGCATACGGCGTGTATCTGCGACCGCCCCATCTTGAGGTCACATTTTGTGACCTCAAGATTTCGAGTTCGGCTTCGGAAAGCTGAAACATAAATTCGGGAGGGAATCTGTCGCTGTTCCGCTTGACCGCTTGATTCAAGACTTTTGTTTGCACTCCATACAACTCGGCTAGGTCCGCGTCAAGCATGACGTGGAGGCCGCGAATAGCATAGATCTGCCTTTGAATGTTCTCCACAAGAGCAGTAGCTTCGTTGTTCACGTTAACCCCAACCTTTAGAGTTCTCCGGAATTTCGGCTACAAAGTCAGAGAAAAGATAAATTACGCCAATTCAAACAGCTCTATCCGCATTACCAGATCAGTCTATTACTGTTTTCCTCAACAAATCACTTCCGGCAGTCTTGCAGTGATTGACAGCGATTCAATTGTACCTTTTTCGCTTCTTGAAAGAGAAGTGAGTATGCAACAGACTCTGGTGCTATTGATTTTAAAATGAGCGTCCAAGTTCAAAGCCTTTCGGACAGATTCTTTTATTTTTCGCCTTTCCTGCAGTAATCTTGTATTACACATTCCTTGCATTTCGGCTCAGACGAGCATACCTCCCCATAACCTTTAGCGCAGTAGCTCCATAGGATGTTGTCTATTCTTGCTTGAGAGTATCCCGTCTTCTGCGATATTTCAGCTATTGCTTGGAAAACTTCCGAATATGATGCTTCATCTCTGGAGGAAATTCCCAAATGTTTTCCGCCGAAAAGCCGGCACATATGTACATCAGGCTTGGGGTAGTCGATGCCAACGTTTCTCAGATACTCTGCAGCCAGTGGTATTCCCAGAGAACGCAGTTTATAAGGGCTTCCAGGATCGGACAACATGCCTATTATTTCAATAACAGGTTGTGATGTGACAAATTCATCAAGGCTTCCGTACTCGTCTATCAGTCTATAAAATACGTTAATGTTTTCTCTAAGGGCTTGCATTTGCTGGTTAATTCCACGATTTCCGCACTTTATGGCTTTTACTCTGCTGATGAAATAATCATGGCCAACAAAATCAAGCTTATTAATGATTGATTTTACTTCATAATTGCAGAATATCTCGTCTATTTCAGGCAGGTGGGGTTCCAGATAGCTCCATGTTCTGTTGTTGCTTAGCTGGGCATATACATAACCTCGGAGATGGTCGTTAAGCGCAAACCTGCGCCCATTTCGCCGTTCCTCAACCCATTTTACTATCGGTGAATCATACAATATCTTATTTTCATAGAGGTATCGCTCAATAGTGTCCAGGAAGCCAAAGTCCAGCGGTTTCGTTGGACTCAAAGGAACACTCGGAACATGGTTGTTCTCGGCAACAGTTTTTGAATGGGAAGCGTTAGGCGTCTTTTTATTTGCTCGGGTTTGATTACTAACAATCTTTCTATTGGCATGACATTCATGCAGCTGATTCGTTTCGGACCTAGGGATTTTCTTGCGCGCTTTATTGTCAAAATAACCCCAGTCAAGGTCTTCACTGTCTCCTTTGGGCCTGCAGAAAATCCGGCCATTGTATCCGTATTGACTGCCGACGCACTGATATTTATTCGTATCAAGATAAAGGAATAACGCCGTCTTACTTCCGAACGATGTTACATCTTTGTTTGCCCGGTTGTAACAATGGTCTGAGGGGATGATACTGCTTCGATTAACACCCATTTTCATTACTTCATCCTTGATCGAAGCTGTGGACAGTATCTCCTCGCAACCATTTTGAGCCACAAAATCATCTGCCCATTGGACCATAACATCATTTATGCTCATTTCCACCCCTCATTCCAGAAATCCTGATTTTCTCCTGTTGGCTGAGGCGTTTCACTACATTTTCCGATTCGCCGATATAGGCCCTGTCGCCTATTTCGGCAGTTTGTTTCTCCAGTAAAAAATAGACGCCGGGACGCTGCGCTTCCACCCAATCCCCAAGTTCGTACAAACGGCTGCGAGGGCAGGCGATTGCCTGTCCTGACCAGTTCGCTATCTCGACGTGCCGTATGCCGGAGGGGGCACCGTCAGAAAGAAAAATCGTCACCTTGCGGCCAAATGCCATGTTTTTCCTCTTTTTTAAACATATTTGAACAACCTTGATGTGTTGATTATATGATAAAACCACCAAATAAAATACTTTTTTTGAAGTGGGTATGCACCTTCCTCGGATTATTCCAGGAGAAGTTCCGGCACAACCGCAGCCTTCTTGACCCCGCTCCGGTTTGATTTTCGATAAGAATCCCGAAGGCGGTTCCATGGCCGAGGGATCTCGCTTATGATTTGGGCCGGATTCTAACCCGAGATCCTTCGTCGCTGCGCTCCTCAGGATGACAAGCAAAGGCAAGGTCAAGATCTCTCCCCTCCGGGGATGCTGCGCGATCGCGTTCGCTCGGGATGACAAGCAAAGGCAAGGTCGAGATCCCTCGGCGATGGTGCCTGCCTCGGGATGACAAACCGCTGCGCTTAGGATAACAAACAAAGCTGTCATCCTGAGGGCTGCTTCACCGCCCGAAGGATCTCGGTGTTGATTCTCGCTTTTGGTTTTACCGGATTCTAACCCGAGATCCTTCGTCCCTACGCTCCTCAGGATGACAAGCAAAGGCAAGGTCAAGATCACTCCCCTCCGGGGATGCTACGCGATCGGCGATGGTACCTGCCTCGGGATAACAACTTTGCCTTGTCGTCCCGAGCGAGCGAAGCGACGAGGGACCTGTTTTTGGTTCCGGATTGCCTCAAAACCAGATCCCTCCCCTCCGGGGATGCTCCCTCCTCTTCGTGTCCCTGTTCATCCGCCGGGCATGATGGTCCGGATCGGAAACGAGCACGCCCGGCCCCTCCTTTCGCAGTACCTGGAGACGGCCGGGCGCGGGAATTTCATTCCTTACGAAGAGGCTCGCAAAGACTGGGAGCTCGATTGACCTCCCGCCGGAACGGGAAATATTCTCTTTGGACTAAGCGTCCGTCAGCGTCATTTCGGTGATCCAGACCTCACCCCGGTCTTCGAATATGATCCTCAAGTCGACAAAATTATCAGGCGCGTTAAAGGTTCCGGAAAAGAAGGTCCATCCATACGAACCGGCATCCATGGAGACGGGGCGGATGTTCCACTGCGGGTCCACGGCGATGTTGACCGCTCCCCGGGATGCAAGGTTCCGTGCCGTAGCCCAGAAGCTGATCGTATATCGTGCCCCCTTCCGGACGGTGATCCTCTGGCTGGTGGTTCCAAAGACATGGGGGGACTTTCTGGAGTTGTTGACAATATAGAGGGCGGTAGAAGCTGACGAGTTGGGCGGCCGGTTTCCCCCCAGGTTGACGACCGTTACTCGGCAATCGGCGTTCCGTGAGTTCCACCAGATCCCGGAATTGGAGTACTGGCCGGTGCCCCAGGCGTTTCCGCTCGTAAACTGAGCGAAGTGAGGGTCTCTGGCGTAGTTTCTTCCCCCTCCGCCGTTGTTGGTGTTTCTGTCAGGGGGATCGAATATGGCTGAGTCTCCGGCGCCCCATCCGCAGTCGTAATGGGGGCACACTTCCCGGTCGTAATGGGCGTACATCCGGGTGACCGCCCTGGCCACGGAGAAACTGTAACTCTCCCAGGGGGTGCGGACGCCAAGGTACTGCATGACCGCCGGGGTACCGCCCGACAGGGCCGGGTCCTTGGTAAAAAAATAGCACCGGCACCACTGCAGGCCTCTGTCGGTGTCTATCTGCCGGTGCTTCCAGAGAACCTGGTAGGGTCCCTGGGGCGAACCGAACCGGTTGACGTATTCCTGGGAACCCAGGAGGGACCAGAAGGCTTCGCCCCGTCCCATGTTCCGGCTCAGGTCCCGTGTGATGTAAAAGTTGAATTCATCCGGTGAAGGCCCCCGCCCCAGAACGCCCATAAAGAGGGAGTTCAGAAAATCGGCATTCTGGTAGGCCCTCCATTGGATGAATTCGGGATCGGCCACGGCTTCGACGGGGACGGGAGAAAGGAGAAAGGCGGCCATGGCCGGCAACACAAGGAAGAGAACAGTTCTCGTGAAGCGCGGTTGTTTTTTGCTTCCCGTTGTGCGACCGGAAAGGAAGCTCATTTCTTTTCACCCTCCTTTGATGGCAACTCCACTCTTACAGGGACCTGACACCCCTGTCCGCGGGCAACGCTGTACAAGCCCGAAAGCGACCGCCTGAGACATTTTCGAATACTATCATCGAGTATTATACTGTGAAGAGACAGATCATTCAATAAATAATATTTAGTCTAAATCCGCACCTCAGCGGGAGCGTCACCGGGGAACGCTTGGGCGGGGGGTGCAGATTGTCGTTCGTGACAACTGCCCAAGCGATCACCGCGGCTCCCTGCGTTCGCCGGTTGCCTGCCTGTGAAACCGACATCCGTGTCGGTTTCTCTCGCCTCAGGCGCCCTCCCCCAGGGGATAATCTCTTCGCCCCTGGGGAGGGCGAATTCACCTTATGCCCGGCGACACTCCCTCTGCCTGAAAAACCTGCGGATTTAGGTTTAGTCTAAATCCGCACCTCAGCGGGAGCGTCACCGGGGAATGCGGATTTAGGATTTTTTCTGTCTCTTGACATCTCGGCTTGGAATGTCTACTGCCATTGTGGGATTTTCGGTTGACAGAACAGGAGCGCTCAGTTACCATTTTAAATGTACAACATTACGTCGCAGCAGGAGGATCCGCCCGTGACATCGCACTTCAACGCCGCAATGTTCAACGCTCTTTTTGCCATGATGATGCGCAGCGACCCTCCTGGAGCCGCAGGCGCATGATTTTTGCACGCCTTTGAGCTTCAGCCGGGGGTCTTCGGAACATCGAAGGGCCGCGGCTTTTTTTATGGCTGAAAAAACGATGAAAAACGACAGGGAGGGATTTACCATGCAGGATATCGGAATCCGGATCGACGAAGATACCGTCCGGCAGCTTAATGTTTTTCTTGCCGACCCCGGAAACGAGGCGATTTCAGACCTCAGGCGGGTTGTGGCGAAGTACGGTTCGGTGAGCGAGATCAACGAGAAAGCCCGGGAAGCGGGAAAGGTGGAAAACCTGGTCAAAAAGCTGGAGCGGATGAACTCGCCCTACGTGAAGGACCTTGAATGGCTCACGGAGGTCTGCAACGGGGGGAAACTTATCTCCCTGTCGGACTACCGCGCCAGGGTCAATCCCGGTCGTCCTTCCTGGGACTATGACCATTCCCGGGCGGCAACCCTGGAGATCAGTGCCTTGCAGTATTTTCCCTGGCTTGTCGCCGAGGTTCGCCAGAGCGTCGAAAAGGGTGAGGTTCTTCCCGGACGGTTCATCCGGGTGCGGAAAATGAAGGAGCAGGAAGCGGACGGGGGCGACCTTCCGGCGGTGCGGGCCGCGGTGAAAATCCTGGGGGCGTCCTGCGTGGAAACCCTTGATACAAAGGGCGTGGACGGGTCGAACATCCACCTCAACGGGCCCGAGACCATCACGGGCTACTTCGGCGGCATCGGCCAGCCCAACGGCCACCCCCTCAGGTGGGTGGAGGAAGCGCTCTACTACTACGTGAACTACGGCGTGGACGAGGTCCTCAACATCAACTCGGGAACGGTGTTCCTGGGCTACCTGCTCTACCGCATGGGCGTGAACATCCGGTTCAAGATATCCGTCTTCATGGGGAACGACAACCCCTACGCCGTACTCTGGATCCTGCTGGCGGCCCGGATGTTCGCCCGGGAGGACGGAAGCACCCCTCTTGTGGGCTTCAATCTTTCCAACTCCATTGACGACGCCCATCTGGCGAAGTCCGCGGAGATCCGCAAAGCCCTCGGCCTGGATGACCAGGTACGGATCGAGCACCACATCACGGAAACGTGGAAGAGCATCGTCCGCCAGCCTTACAACCGCAGAGACGGCCTCGTGGAGCTGGTGAAGACGGTGCCCAACATTTCGGCGAAACATGAGGGAGGCAACCCGGAGGACGAGCAGACCCTCGCCCATCCGTCGGATATCCTCGACTATTTCCGGGAGAAGAAGGAGATCGAGTCGTCGGGGGAGATGGACGCCCTCACCCGAAACTACCTGCTGAAGCACAAGGCGGTAAACGACACTGCGGCGACCCTGACGAAGGCGGGCTTGTCCTTCGTGGCGGCTGGAGCCCACAGACTCTAGGAACAACCCTATATCCTTTTATTCTACGAGGAGGAAAGCCCGTGGGAAACAAAGGAGAAGGGAGTGTGCTCACGTTCAGGGGAACGCCAAACAGGCGGGAGCTGGATCAGCTTCTTGCCGCGGGGGAACAGCAGTCGGCGCCCCTTATGGCCATGAAGCTCGGGAGGCAGGGATGCCCCGGCGTGGAGGCCACCAGGACATCCGTGGTCCTGTCCACTCCCAGGGACCGCCCCGGCAGCTCTGCTGTGGATCCGCAGGGGGTCGGATATTAGTGCAGGTTGTGTTCTGTCAGTCCTTATCCAATAGGATTTCACGAGCATACCAAGGGAATCTCTCTCCCTGGTTCCTGATGTCGTCCTGAGCGGCAGCGACCGTGGAGCTTCCCCGGAGAGGAAGGAGCCGGTTCTTGCCGCCTGAACCGGCTCCTTCATCACCGCGCTCCTCAGGATGACAGCGTTTCCACTTCAGGCCTTACCAGACCGCCGCGCAGCCGTCGGTCCGGGA
>NZ_JAESIH010000014.1 GCF_016756745.1 Aminivibrio sp. | reverse complement strand
GTACAAAAATAGGGCTCCATAAGCGATCAAAATAAGCAGCACAATAATGGCGGACATGGCTGACGAGAGGCTGTAATCTCCCGCCTGCTGGAAGTTGAAAACCGTGAGACCGATGGTCTTGGTTCCCGCCGCAGAGAGTATGGAGGATAGTGTCAGCTCCGTCATGGCGGGGATAAAAATGAGGAATGCACTTGCCATCACGGGCCTGGCTAACAAAGGGATCAGAATATGCAGCCATAGGGACGTCCGTCCGCTGCCGCCTGCGAGGGCCGCTTCTTCAAGGGCGGGCTCCACGGTAAGCATGGCATTGACGCTGCCTTTGATCTGCAGGATAAGGTATCGGGTGACATAGGCTACCGCCAGAATGGTCATAGTTCCGTAGATTCCCGGACGAATCCCCGGAAGGGGTTCCACCCAGTGAAAAATCATGGCGAGAGCCAGCACGATGCCTGGAATGGCGTATGTGATGGAAGCGCTTCTCTCCAGCAGTTTTACAGCCCTACTGTTCCTGCGTACCTTGAGATAGGCCGCTGCTGTGCCGGCTACAATGCAGACGATACATGTCAAGGAGGCAAGAAAAAGGCTGTTCCGTATGGATCGCATCACTCCCGCGTTGGTAAGGAGGGCGCGGAAGTTTTCAATGGTCAGGTTGTCTTCTCCGTATCCCAGGCCGTAGCTCTTCTGCACAGCGCTCAAAAACATGAAGACAAGGGGGACGATGTTGAATGCCGCGAGACCGCACAGTAGGGACCATTCCGTCACTGCGCGGGCTTTCGGCGGCAGCTCTATCCGCACCGACGGATCCTCCGCCACACTCTCCAGCCCCTTTCCTCTCCGTGTGAAAATTCCTTCAAGGAGAATTCCGGCCACAGCGATAACGGACAGTAGCACCGAGAGGACGGCGGCGTCGGAAAAGGATGAGGGGCCGAAGCCGATGGCCTTTTCGTAGATGTAGGTACTCAGCACCGGAACTCCGGAGGAAATACCCAGAAAGGCGGGAACAGAGAAGTTGTCGATGGCAGCCAGAAAGGAAAGAACTCCACCGCTTGCCACGGCAGGAGCCGCCAAGGCAAGGTTGACCCGTAATACCGTCTGCCTGCGGCTGAACCCGGCTGCCATGGACGCCCATTCCAGATCCACGGGGATCCTCCGCAGCATAGATTTGACGATCATATAGACAATAGGGATGTTGCACATTCCCTGCACGAAAATAATGCCGCCCATGGAATAGAGATTCACCGGTCCTATTCCGGCAGCAGAGAGCCACTGGTTCGCCACGCTGTTTTCGGACAAAAAACCTGTCCAGGACAACGTTATCACGTAGGAAGGGATGATGAAGGGCATAAGTATGAGAACTTCCGCCAGGTTTTTTCTTTTCAAGTTGGCGTATGCCGTTAGAAAGGCGAAGACGGACCCGCAGATCACTGAAAAAACGGTGGAACAAACCCCTATGATCACCGAATTGAATATGGCCGACCTTGTTCTGCCTTCGGCGAGGAGCCGGGTGTAGTGGGAAAAACTGTACCCGGCTTCCTCGGTGAAGCTCATGGCCAGAAGGCGCAGCAGCGGCGCCAGAAAGACGAGGAAGACCGCGAAGTAGAAAAGACCGGAGAAAAGAGCGGAGAAAAGACGGCTTCCGTATGTAGGTTTCAACTCGAGGGCGCGCACCGTCATCTGCGGTTTTTACTGGAACATGTCGCTGAACTTCGCCTTGTCGGCCTCTCTGTGGGATTTCAGTATGGAGATATCATAGACCATGCTTTTGATTTCGCTGATGGATTTCAACCCTTTGGGGGCAGGCACTCCAGCTTTAATCGGAGTATACCCCATGTCGGCCGCCACTTGCTGTCCCTCTTCGGACAAGACAAAATCCACGAAGGCCTTGGCCTGCTCGGGGACCTTGGTTGTCTTCAGTATACCGATGGGCTCTGTAATGGCGGGAGATCCTTCGACGGGATAGACGAACTCCACTGGTGCACCGTTGGTTTTGGAGCGTACCGCCATATAATCAACGATGATGCCGCAGGCCCGGTCACCCGCCACTACGGCGGTCTGGATCGCGCCGTTGCCCTTCTCCACCCGCACGCCGTTGTCCTTCAGATCTTCGTAGAATTTCCAGCCGAGTCCGTCGGTGCGGGTTATCACGCCGAGATTATAGGCCGCCGCACCGGAGTACAATGGGCTGGGCATAATGACGTTGTTCTTGAATTCCTCTTTCGTCAGGTCGGCGAAGCCGGTCAAGGTCGTTTTTATCTTGGCGGTGTTGTAAATGATCCCCGTGGTGATGAGTTTGGTGCCCGCATAGGTGCGGTCCTTGTCCACGTATTCCCCGGGAATACCTTTCAGTTCGGGAGAATCGTAGGAAAGCAACATCCCCTCTTCCTTCAGCCCTTCAAAGGTGACGCTATCCGCTACGAGAAGCACGTCGGCAAGCACGGACTTCACCTTGTTTTCCGCCCGGATCTTACTCACCACTTCTTCCGTTCCCGAACGGAACACGTCGACAGTCACGCCGGGATATTTCCCGTTGAAGGCACCGATAAGCTTCGCCACGTCTTTTTCAGGCTGGGACGTGTAGAGCACCACTGTACCCTTCAGTGCGCTTTTCCCAGCCGCATCGGCCATTCCCGCCATTCCGGCCGCCAGCAATACAGCCATAACCGCTCCCGTTACAATTCGTTTTACATTCACCTTTCTTACCTCCCTTGAAGTATGTTTTCTCGTCGCTCTGCTTTCGTTTGGAGGGGGGATCACATGCACACGGCCTTGTCTTCGTTCTTTCTTTCCGCCGCACACCGGGACCGGGGATTTTTCACCACGTCCTCCACAAAAGAGAGGGTGGACTTCAAGAAACTGAAATCCTGATCACAATCCATTCCTTCGATGACGAGGGGAATGCCGATGCCCCAAAGCTTGGGCAGCAACCGGATAAAGTCGTGGTCACCCCGGAAGAGAGGGGTGTGAAGTTTCTGCCCCGATCGGTTGCTGATGTGTATTTTCGATACGGAGGGCAACGTCCGCAGTAATGAAAATACTTCTTCCTCGCCGTCGCAGTGAGCGGAGTCCACCGTATAAGTGAAGCGCCCGAAAAGAGCCCTGGTCGCCAGCTTCATGTTTTCGGCGGAGTCTGCCAGCATTACGGGAAGCTTTTCCATCACTTCCAGCGAGATGGCAGCTCCCTTGGGGAAAGCGTACTCATACAGCTCGCACAGCGAGTCGAAAAGACGATCGTAGGAAGCTTCCTTCTCCGCGGGAAGAGATGCGTGTCCGGGGTGGACGGTCAATTCGCATGAGCCAATACGGAGTGCGAAATCCACCGCTCTCTTGGTCTCTTTTAGTGAGCCCCGTCGGATTTTATCGCTCATGGAGGCGATGTTTATATCCCAGCTCGGAGCGTGGACGATAGTCTCCGTTCCGTACAGACGGGAAAGCCGCAGATATTCGTCCACAGAAAATCCTCTGGCCTCAAAGTGCTGCGCCCAAATCTCCATACCCTGCAGCTCATGCTCGGCCGCCATCCGAAACATCTGCTCAAGCGTTCCATTCCACATCAGCGTGGATGAAAAAAACAGTCCCGTCATGATCTCATCCTTTCCCAAGCGCGAAACCGCTTGGGAAATATTGTATAAAGAGAATGTAATAAAAACGTCAATGGAGTGTAAATTAGAAGTAACAATCTCCAGTGAGAACGCAAAAATGAAGGAGAAAAAAACGAAAAAACTACATGGTGAAATCGAGGATGATTTTTTGCCCTTTTTGAGTCACAATACTTTCTGGAAACGATGCGAAAAAACAAACGGGGGATAACGTATAATATTTTTCGCAAAAAGGTTTGAAGGATGTGGTAAGCCGGGGAGGCCCGGCCGTCCGACGGGGAACGATGGCCCTCTACGGCCGCAAATTTCTGAACGGCGATGCGTTTCGCCGATACGCGAGGTGCTATTCTCCATGCGGGGCTGTGGCCTCCCTTTACCTGTGGAAAATATCCTTCGGCCGGTGAAGCGGAAAAATCGGATATGATCATCAGCGCCAGCAGACGAACGGACATTCCCGCTTTTTATGCTCCCTGGCTGGAAAGGCGCCTGAAGGAAGGCTTCGTTCTCGTCCGAAATCCCCGGAACCCGGCTCAAGTCAGGTACGTCTCCCTTGCAGTCCGGGACGTGGATTGCTTCGTCTTCTGGACCAAGGATGCCCGACCCATGTTTGGCCTCCTGGACACGCTGGACAGGGCCGGATACCCTTACTATTTTCAATGGACCGTCACCCCCTACGGACCTTCCATAGAGCCAGGGCTCGCCCAAAAGGAAGACATCCTCGCCGCCTTCCGGACTCTCGGCGGACGGCTCGGCTCCCATCGGACAATCTGGCGGTACGATCCGGTTCTGATTTCGAAGGAATATCCGGCGGAGCGCCATCTGGAGGATTTCGACCGAATGAGCGCCTTCCTGGAAGACAGTACGGAACGGTGCGTCCTCAGCTTCGTGGATATCTACGGGAAGCTCAGGGGAAAGGGATTGAGCGAAACATCCCCGGGGACAATGCGGACACTGGCCCGAGAATTCTCGGCCATCGCCGAAAAGCGGGGCATCGATCTTCTCACGTGCTGCGAAGAAGGGGACTTCGAGAACGTGGGCGTCCGGCATGGAGCCTGCATCGATAAAGAGCTGGTCGAACGGCTCGCGGGACGCTCTCTGAAGATCGGGAAAGACCGGAACCAGCGCCCCCTCTGCGAATGTGCCGAAAGCGCTGACATCGGCGTGTACGACACGTGTCCCGCGGGATGCGTCTACTGCTATGCGAACCGGAGCAAAAAAATGGTGGATGCCAACAGAAGGCGTCACACCCCCGAATCCTCCCTGCTCATTGGAGAACCTTCCCCGGAGGAACTGGACTCGGCGCTCCTTCGTCGTTCCTGAACCGTCATGCGCTCCGTTCTTTTTTCAAGGCGGGTCTGTGTATCTTCAGAAGTGCAGCTTGCCCGTTTTTCCTCAATAATGCCCTGCATCTCCTGTTCAGTGAATACATAGGGATTCACTGAACAAGCCATGACCTACATCCGCTGGTTTCTCGGCCCAAGCGTCCCCCGGTGACGCTCACCGCTGGGGTGCGGATTTAGGTGTAAAGAAAAAACTCGACAGATTTTGAGGGGGCTGATAGAATTCTACTCCTTGGAGACAGGAGGGAAAACTCTTCCAGTTTTTCCTAAATCCGCAGGTTTTTCAGGCAGAGGGAGTGTCGCCGGGCACAGCGCCCGGGGGAGAGAAACCGACACGGATGTCGGTTTCAGGTGCAGTTGTCAAGGACGACAATCTGCACCGGCGGCCCAAGCGAGCACCGGTGACGCTCCCGCTGAGGTGCGGATTTAGGTTTTTTGCCTGCTGTCCTTGTTTTTCGGTAAATATGCTACAATAACCTCCATGGTCGGGAGCATCCTCCCGCTGATGGTGGGTGCTTTCAAAAAGCCTATAATGCCCTGGTTGAGGGCGGACTACATTTACAGGGAGGTTGCTACATATGGCGAAGGAGAAATTTGAGAGGTCCAAGCCGCATTTGAACATCGGAACCATCGGTCACATTGACCACGGGAAGACGACGTTGACGGCGGCGATCACGAAGTGTCTGGCCACGTCGAACTATGCTG
>NZ_JAESIH010000013.1 GCF_016756745.1 Aminivibrio sp. | reverse complement strand
CTGCTGAACGAAATGGGATGGCGCGTGGCCGTTATATGGGAATGTGCCTTCAGAAAACACGGCCAGGACTCCAAAGAACACATCATTTCAGAGCTTTCGCTCTTTTTCCGCTCAAAGGATTTGCTTTTTCTGGAAATACCGCCGGCAGCAAAAGCGATGCCAAACCTCGACCCCCCGCAGGAAAAAGAGAATTCCGCGGAAGAAAAAGAACCGATGGCGGAAATACCGAAATAGGGTATAATACCTCCGGCTTTTCTTCCGGAGGACCTTTTTTCGGAACAAGGGCCGATTTTCGAACGGAAGGAGGAATAACGCATGGATTGGGGAAGAGAGCCTGCCGACACCATGGTGGTGGAGAGCAAGAACATCACCCTCAGGGACGTGGTCAATGCTGCGGCCAACGGCTTCGATACAACCGAGGACCTCATGGAGCATCTCGGTCTCGAGGAAGGCGAAGCGGGAACGGAACATCTGCAGCCCATTCTTGACGTGTTTCTTCCGGCCATCGAACGCCTCCGGAGCGGAAGCTGCGGCGGCGGGTGAGCCGGTTGTTCCGGCAGCTGTTAGCTGCTGATCAAAGACGGTAAAAGCCCGGAAACCCCTTTAAAGGGGTTTCCGGGCTTTCTTTTTTCGGTCAGTTCGCACCCCGTTGCCCCGCATTGGGAAGCATGGTCGAAGGACCTCCCCCGGGCAGGTCCAGGCCTAAATCAGGTTTTTCAGGCAGAGGGAGTGTCGCCGGGCATACGGTGAATTCGCCCTCCGCCGGGGGCGAAGAGACTATCCCCTGGGGAGGGCGCCCAAGCGGTCCCCGGTGACACTCCCCGCTGCCTGCGGATTTAGGCCAGGGCTCGAGCATTGCTAAATTTAAAAATACAGGGTTATAATGAATTATGTATGAAGATAGGCGGCCGTTATCCTGAATGAAATGACCATATTTCGGACAAAGGAGGAGCTGTTTTCCCCGGCAGCTTCCGCACCAGGGGAAGTGTCAGGAGCCTCCGAAAAAAGAAGGAGGGACTCGCTGTGAAACTTGACGTCCGGTACGGAGCAAACCCGAACGACTTCAGGCACTACGATACCGACCGGCTGCGGAATGACTTCCTCATCAGCCGCCTGTTCATTCCCGGGGATATCAGGATGATCTACAGCCACATCGACCGCATCATCACCGGCGGAGCCTGTCCGACGGTTCCTCTCTCGCTCGAGTGCGACAGGGAGATAGGGACGGAGTTCTTTCTCCAGCGGCGGGAGATGGGGATCATCAACGTGGGAGCCCCTGGCACGGTCATCGCCGACGGGGAGCGCTTTTACCTCAGAAGGCTTGACGGCCTTTACCTCGGAGCAGGGATCAGGAGCATCATCTTCGAGAGCGGCAGCCACGACGACCACGCCCATTTCTACTTCAGCAGCGTTCCCGCTCATACATCCTACCCCAACTGCGTCATCGACTTTGAAAAGGCAAAAAAGGTCCGCACGGGCGAGCCCGAGAAGGCAAACGTCCGCACCGTCAACCAGTACATCCACCCTGAGGTGTGCGGCACCTGCCAGCTCATGATGGGGCTCACCCAGCTCGAGACCGGCAACGTCTGGAACACCATGCCCTGCCACACCCACGACCGGAGGATGGAGGTGTACTTCTACTTCGACATCCCTCAGGGCGGTGTAACCTTCCACATTTTCGGCCAGCCGGAGGAAACCCGCCACATCGTCGTCCGGAACGAGGAAGCGGTCATCAACCCAAGCTGGTCCGTCCACAGTGCGGCCGGGACGTCCAGCTACAGCTTCATCTGGAGCATGGCGGGGGAGAACCAGAAGTTCACCGACATGGACCACGTTCCCATGTCAGCCATGAAGTAGCCGAAACGAAAAAGCCCGGAAGTCCCCTGCCGGGGATTTCCGGGCTTCTCTTTTTCAAGGTTTCGGGTCACTTCACCCGCATGGAGTTCAGGATCACCGAAATGGAGCTGAAGGCCATGGCCCCCTCGGCAATGACCGGGTGGAGCAGGGCCGCCATGGCCAGGGGAATGGCCACCACGTTGTAGGCGAAGGCCCAGAAGAGGTTCTGCCGGATCACGGTGAAGGTCTTCCGGGAAATGGCCACGGCGTCCGCCAGCCGGGAGATGCCCCCCCTGACGATGACGATATCGGCGCTATCTATGGCAAGATCAGCCCCCGAGCCGACAGCCACACCGATATCGGCGCCCTTGAGGGCTGCGGCGTCGTTCATGCCGTCGCCGGTCATGAGGACCTTGCCTCCCCGGGCCTGGAGCTGCCGCACAAGGTCGAGCTTGCCGTCGGGACGGACCCCTGCGTGGACCTCGCCGATCCCCACCCGGGCCGCCACAGCCCGGGCGGTCTTTTCGTTGTCCCCCGTGGCCATGACGCAGGTGATGCCCATGTCGGACAGGCGCTTCACGCCCTCCACGGCGTCTTCCCGGAGGGGGTCCTCCACGGCGAGAAAACCTGCGAGGGCTCCCCCCCGCCGGACTTCAACCACGGTGCGGCCCAGGGAGAGGTGTTCGTCGTACCGTGACGGATCCACAGGCTTCCCGACGAAGTATTCCACCCCGTCCACCACTCCCCGGACACCTTCTCCGGTGATTTCCTCAACGTCGGAAACGGGGCGCCGCTTATCGGAAGCCGAGGCGATGGCCTTCGCCAGGGGGTGGTTGGAGAAAGTCTCCACGGATGCCGCCGCTGCCAGGTCGTCCGCCGAAAGGTCGGTCTCCGCCACGGAGGGACTTCCCTCGGTGATGGTGCCGGTCTTGTCCAGGACCACCACCGATACGTCCCGGACCGTCTGGATGGCCTCGGCGTTGCGGATGATGAGCCCCTTGCGTGACGCGGCACCCGTGCCGGTGATGAGGGCCATGGGCGTGGCAAGCCCCAGGGCGCAGGGGCATGCGATGACGATGGTGGTGATGAAGGCGAACACCGCCAGGGAAAGGGGGTCCCGCACGGAAGTCACCCATGGGATCCACTGCCCGGCGCCGTCGAGGAAGGAGCCGAACCGCTCCGCACCCCAGTACCAGAAGAAGGCGCTCACCAGCGAAAGAACGGCCACGCCGGGAACGAAGTAGTTGGTCACCCGGTCGGCGAAGGCCTGGATGGGAACCTTGGCCCCCTGGGCCTCCTGGATGAGGGAGACCATCTTCGCCAGGAAGCTGTCCTCTCCCACCCGGGTGGTTCTCATGCGGAAGGGGCCCGTGAGGTTCAGCGACCCGCCGGTGACGTCATCCCCGCTTCCCTTGGCCACGGGGAGGGATTCTCCCGTGATCATGGACTCGTCCACCGACGTGGTTCCCTCCGTCACGGCGCCGTCGGCGGGGATGCGCTCCCCGGGCTTCACCAGGAGCACCATCTCCTCCTTCACGGCCTCGATGGGGATCATGATTTCCCGCCCGTCTGCCTCCAGCACCCTGGCCTCCCTGGCCTGGATGGACAGGAGGGAGCGTATCTCCTTGGACGCCTTGTCCCGGAGATGGGACTCAATGTACCGCCCCGTAAGGTGAAGGGCCATGATCATGGCTCCCACCGTCCCGAAGGAGACCACGGGGAGGCCGAAATAGGCGAGGCCGCTCGTGGCCCATGCCGCCGTCGATCCCGCCACCACGAGAACGTCCATGTTGGCGTGGAGGTGAGTGAGGGCGATCCACGCCCCCTTCAGGGAATCCCTTCCAGCCAGGAAGATCACTACGGCGCCGCCCAGGAACTCCAGGAGGTGGTAGAAGGGAATATGGCGGCCCAGCATGTGAAACGCCATGAGCCCCATGAGAGGGGCCGTCACCAGCCACGACACGGCCACGTTCTTCCGTATCCTCCTGTAGCGGGTCTTCTCCAGGTCCTCGGGCCGCTCGTCCGACACGGAATACCCTGCGTTCTTCACCGCCGTCTCGAGTATTTCCCGGTGAATCTCCCGGTCCGAGACCACAAAAGCCGTCTCCGTGGCCAGGTTCACCGCCGCAAACACCACCCCGTCCACTTTCTTCAGGTACCGCTCCACCGTGCGGGAGCAGGTAGCGCAGGTCATCCCCGTGACGGTGAGGCTCGTCTTGAACTGCTGCTCTTTCGTTTCGTTCATGGCAACCTCCGGAAAAGAAAAGCCCCTTTCCGCGAAGAAAGGGGGTCTGTCGACCTTAGAGCAGATCTGCCTACTGCTTCAGGACGGCGTCATAACCCGCTTCGTCGATGGCGGCCCTGACGGCCTCGCTGTCAGCGGCCTCCACTGTCACGGTCTTCGTCTCCAGCGAAACGTCAAAACCGGAAAACCCCGCTTCCTCGAGAGCCTTGGTGATTCTCATTTTGCAGTGGTCGCAGGACATGTCGGGTACGGAAAACACAAATTTGCTCATAGGATGATCCCTCCTCAGCAATGATGTTCGATAGTATAAACTTTTCCACAGGAAATTATATACCATCATGGATATGCAATGCCAGAAGACGGTGAAAAATTCCTACAAAATAAGTAATCTATGCAGAAAAAAACGGTGGGGAGAGAGAAATCAGGTTGTGAGGCGGCCGTTGTCCAGGCTCCAGGCAGCGGGGAAAAGCCGTTCTGCGAATTCGGGATCATGGCTTACCGCCACGATGGCCTCCCGGCGGGAGAGCATCCACTCCTCGAACCGGGCCTGCCATTCAGGGTCAAAATCCCTGGTGGGCTCATCCAGCAGCAGGAGATCCCCCTCCCTGACGGAAAGAGATGCCACGGCCACCATCCTCCTCTCGGCGGCGTTCAGATCGAGGGGATGTTTCTCCTCCTTCCCTGACAGCCCCGTGACCTCCAGGACCTGCCGCATGCGCTCCATGCGCTCGTCCTGGGAGAGAGGCGACTTCCTTAGGGAGAAGAGGACTTCCCCGGCCACAGTGGAGTGGAAGATCTGCCGTTCGGCGTCCTGGAAGAGAAACCCTATCCGGGCGGCCCGTTCCCCGGGAGCCATGGACCCCACGGGATCTCCCCCCAGCATCACCGCTCCCTTTTCGGGTTCAAGAAGCCCCGCGCACAGGCGCATAAGGGTGGATTTTCCGGCACCGTTCGGTCCCGTGAGGGCAGCCCGCTCTCCCGGGCGGAGGGTCGCATTCACCGACAGGAGGAGAGGAGAGGTTTCCCCCTTCCACCGGAAGGAAAGATCGTCGATGACCAGCACCGGCCGGTCGCCCCTTTGTCCGGGAGAAAGGGAAGAACCTGATGACTGACGCCTGACCGGAACAAGCGGAGAACCGGGGAGAAGGCGGCCGTCCCGGAAATGCCCTGCCGGTGGAAACCACGGTGAAGAGGCGTTCCCCGGCTTCTCGAGGACTACAAGACCCGAGCCCTCCTCCCGGGCCTGCCGGCGGAGAGCGGAAGCGAGTCGGTGCCGGTCGGCGTGATGTATCCGGGAAAAGGCCTCGTCGAGGACCAGCAGTCGAGGGTTCATGGCCAGGGCCGAGGCCAGGGCCAGCTTCTGGGCTTCCCCTCCCGAGAGACACGCCGGGTTCCGGTCTCCAAGGTGGGCGATGCCCGCTAGATCGAGGGCCCGCTCCACCCGGGCCCGGATTTCACCCGGAGGAAGCGCCAGGTTCTCCGGACCGAAGGCCACTTCCTCCCGGACCGTGAAGGTGCATCCTGAGAGGGACAGGAGGGGATTCTGCTGCACGGCCTGCACGTCCGGCGACCAGGCGAGGCAGCTTCTCGATGTCACGTCCTCCCCGAGCACCCGGACGACTCCTGCGATGCGACCACCCCTGTGCTCCGGTACGGCCCCCGAGAGCATGGAGGACAGGGTGGATTTTCCGCTCCCGTTGCCCCCTTCAAGGAATGCAGTGTCTCCCGGCGAAACGGAAAAATCCGGAATCTCCAGGAGGGGTTTTGTTACTCCGGGAACAAGAAAAGCGGCATTGCTCAATGCGGCTATCTTTTCAGGGAAGGCCTGAGGGGCCGGTTCGCTGGAAGGCCGGGCCCCCGTCTTCTCCTTCCCGGCGAGGGATGACCTGCTGGGGAAGAGCCCGAAGCCCTTCATGTCGAGAGCGGCGCTTCTGGCGGGCAGTTCGTTCAGCAGGCCGAGCACCAGGGGAAAGACCAGCGCCGTCAGGGAGGACGCCCGCTCGAAGAAGGTGCCGTGGATCGGGACCCCCCGGGAAAGCTGGGCCTCCCGCACCTGGGCGGCCCTGGTCCGTATCTGCCCGGCCAGCAGCAGGGGACTGGCGAGGAGAAAGGCCCAGGAGGCGGGGAGCCTGCCGGCGAAGAGGGAACGGATCAGAACCGGGGGAGGAACGTATTCAAGCCAGAGCTGGCTCGCCGAGATCACGGAGAGAATGCGGAGCCACAGCCCCAAAGCCCACACAGCCCGGGACGGCTGGGAGCCCCCCAGAAAAAACTGCAGGACACCGCCGTGGATCAGCCAGAAACCGAGGGCCAGGGGGAGCATGAAGAGCGCTACGGCCTTCGACCGGTGCCTCGCCCTCGGCCAGAGGAGGACCGCTCCCGCGGAGAGGACCGCCATGACGGCGGCAAAGGGAAAGGCCGGTAGCCCCATGGAGCCCCCGACCCACACTGCCCAGAGGAGAAAGGACCTGAAGGGGCTGATCTTCCTCACACCCTATCAGGCCACGTTTCCCGCGTCGGGGAAAAGGCTCCGGATCCTCTCGGGAAGCTGCCGCACCACGGCCTGGGCCACGAGGCAGGCCACGATCTTGTCGACGAGGTTGGTCCAGATTACCGTCAGGGCGACGGACCGGAGGAGTTTCTGCCCCACTGCGGTCAGGTAGGCCACGAAGAAGTCCGCCCCCGACCCGGTCACGCCGCCGAACAGGTAGGTCCGGATGGGCGTGGCAACGAGGGTCACGAAAAGGGTAATCACCATGCCGGCGATCACGGCGCCCGCGAGGGTGCGGAACAGCCCCTTCCGGGCCGCGAATCCCGCCACGATGCCGATGACCATGGCTACCGGAGCGAAGGCCGCCGCCACGGGACCGGAAATGACGCCCCACAGCAGGTTGGTGAAGAGCCCCGTGCCCATTCCCACCCACGGCCCCATGAGAAGGGCCGCCAGGACGGTGCCGATGGAATCGAGGAAAATGGGCAGCTTCAGGGTGGAGGCCGCCTGCCCGAGGCCGATGTTCAGTGCTATGCACAGCGCGATAAGTACCAGGGTTCTGTTTTTCATCATTCATTCTCCTCGTTGGTACGGCGGCGGACCGCCAGCTCCATATAGGTTGACGACGGACAGTATTCCCTGGAGAACCGCAGCTCCGGGAGTTCCCCGAGGATGATCTCCATGGTGGTGCGCACAACGCACCCTTCCATCACATGCCCACCGAAAACGTTGCCTTCAGGGTCGGACAGGGAAGCGTGGAGGTGCTCCCCTTCCTCTTCAGCCGTTCCCGAGAGGGAAACAGTTTCAAAACACCCTTCGAGAATCGTTCCGTCCGATTTTCCGGCATACCGGAGGCAGGCCTTGGAAAGGCTGCCCACGGCGGCCGCCACGAAACCTGCCCGGACGCCTTCTGCCCGGACAGCATTCCGGATTCCCTCAAGCAGATCCTCCCCCGGAGAGAGCCTGAATGCAAAAAAACGGCCGGCGGACCCGGCACAGTTCGAATAGGTCATATCGTTCCCCTCCCGGAATATTTTCCGAAATGCATCCCGTGCACAGGAAGGCCCGTCATGTAAAGAACCGCGCCATGATCTCGCCTCCGACATTGATATTTTTGGCATGGTAATTATAACAAGAAAAGAAAAAATGGAAAGGGAGACCTAACCTAAATCCGCAGGCAGTGGGGAGTGTCACCGGGGAACGCTTGGGCGGGGGGTGCAGATTGTCATCCTTGACAACTGCCCAAGCGATCAACACGGCTCCCTGCGTTCGCCGGTTGCCTGCTTGTGAAACCGACATCCGTGTCGGTTTCTCTCCCCCGGGCGCCCTTCCCCAGGGGATAATCTCTTCGCCCCTGGCGGGGCGAATTCACCTTATGCCCGGCGACATTCCCTCTGCCTGAAAAATTTGCGGATTTAGGCCTAAGGAAGCTCTGAAAAAAGAATATTTTGTCCTCACGCGACCCGATAGAATCTGTTTTTTAACAGATTAATCGACAGTATTCAGAGGTTCCTTAGGGTTCCGTCCCCTCCTTCCTGCCGGGAGATAAAATGTCCGTAAATACACTGACACAATATTCGGGGAACTGTTCGAATTCAGGTGACCTCTCCCGCCTTGTACGGTATAATTATTCGGCAAACAGAAAATAAGGGGGCTTTATTCTATGAAATTCCGTCCAGAGGTAAAACCATTTCTTCTCGCTTCGGCAGTGTTCGGAGCGGTTATGTGCCTGCTCTTCCTGCTCTTCGACGTGTCCGCCGGCATGTCCCTGTTCCTGGGGCTGCTGCTGGCCGATCTTTCCGCAGGCTATATGCTCTTTTTCTTCCGGGACCCCGACAGGGCCACTCCGTCCGACCCGGGCCTGGTCGTCGCGGCCGCGAGCGGCAAGATTGCCAAGATCGCCGAAGTCTACGAAAAGGACTACCTGAAGACCGACACCGTACGGATCAGCATCTTCCTCAGCCTGTTCGACGTCCACGTCAACCGCTTCCCCATCGGGGGCTATTCCACGTTCCTCGGCTACTTCCCCGGAAAGAGGCTCTTCACCTTTAACGAAAAATCCTCCGAGGTGAACCAGCACAACACCATCCTGGTCAGGGGAGAAGGAACCTCCTGTCTCATCACGCAGATCGTCGGCCCCGTGTGCCGGAGAGTTGTCTACTGGCTCCGTCCGGACAAGACGGTGCCAGTGAGGAGAGGACAGCGGTTCGGCATGATGAAGTTCGGCTCCCGGCTCGACATGTACTTCCCCAAGGGCGACATCGAAATTCTTGCGAACATCGGCGACCAGGTTTCCGCAGGGCAGACCGTCATCGCCCGGATCATCAAGAAGGAGAACCAGTCATCATGACGAAGGACGATCTCCGGAAGCTCCGGACAATCGCCAACTGGCGCCGGATCATACCTACCCTGGTGACTCTTTCGGCGCTGTTCTTCGGCTTCGCAAGTATCCTTACGACCCTCGAATCCATGCGGCTCGGCGTTCCGGCCCTCCTGGCCCGCTCCGCCCAGTACATCATGCTTGCCCTCATCCTGGACGGACTGGACGGCAACCTCGCCCGGTGGCTCAAGGGCTCCACCGACTTCGGCGCCGAACTCGACACCTTCGTGGACTTTTCGGCCTTCGGGGCTGCCCCGGCAGTACTGATGTACGCCCTGCTGCTCCACGGTCCGAGCCCCTTCTGGAGGACCATCCTGCCCTCCGCCATCGTCTTCTCCGGCGCCCTGCGTCTCTCCAAGTTCCGGCTGAAGGACCCCCTCCGGGGCCAGGGAGGCTTCATCGGCCTTCCCATCACCGTCAACTCGTCCTGGATCGCCCTTTCCGCCTTCGCCGCCCAGATCCTGTATCCGGATGACCATATCCTGGTCACGGGGCCGGTCTCCGTGGTCTTCCAGTTCCTTATCCTCGTCATGATCTCCCTGCAGCTCTCCAACCTCAGGTACCCCAAGCCCTCGAACAAGGTGAGGTACTTCGCCCCGGCGGCCCTGGTGGTTTTCCTGCTGTGGATTCTCAGCGAAACCTACGCCGCGTGGATCGCCTTATTCCTCGTGCTTGGCTGCCTGGCCTACGTCCTCACGGGGCCCATGATCCACAAGCGGTCCGCACTGAAGCGGGCCGAACATTAGTCCAGCCATGAAAGCTGTCGGAGTAGACCTCGGAGGACACAAGATCGCCGCCGCCCTCGTGGAGGACGGCCATATCCTCCGGCGGATCTCTGAACCCACTTCCGGACGGGAACCCGACGGTGTTCTCTCCCAGATCGCCGTCATGGTGAAATCCCTGGGCGCTCAGGCCGACTGCCCCGTCGGCGTGGGCATCCCCGGGGTGCTCGACGCAGCCAGGGAAACGGCCCTTCTCCTTCCCAATTTCTCCGGCTGGAACGGCCTTCCCCTTCGGGAAATGCTCTCCACGAAAATCGGTCTCCCCGTGGCCATGGAAAATGACGCCAACTGCCACGCCCTCGGCGAAGGCTGGAGGGGAGCCGCCGTCGGAATGGACGATTTCCTTCTCCTTGCCCTCGGAACGGGCATTGGAGGAGCCATCGTCACAGGCGGACGGATTCTGAAGGGGTTTCACGGCATGGCGGGAGAGCCGGGACACCTGGTGGTGGGATCCGGCGAACCCTGCGGCTGCGGCTCCCACGGTCACCTCGAGGGGATCAGCGGGGCGGACGCCCTGGAGCGCCAGGCCGTATCCATGGGGCTCCAACCGGACCTGAAGTACCTATGGACCCGCAGGACCGATCCCGCGGTGGCTCCCCTCTGGGACAGGGGACTCGACCACCTTGCCAAGGGTATCGCCTCTGCGGTCCACCTCCTGGATCCCCAGGCCGTCATCCTCGGCGGAGGGTTGAGCAGGGGGGAGGATTTTCTCGCCGTTCTCAGGCCGAGAGTTCTGGACTACCTCGCCGCCCCTTTCCGGAAGACCCTCGATCTCCGCCTGAGCCTCCTCGGGAACGACGCCGCAACCATCGGCGCGGCCGCCCTGACTCGAAGCTGACCTCCCGGCATTCCGTTCCGGTCGCTCCAGGCCCTGTCATGAAGCATCCCGCAGAATTCCGCCTTCCCCGGGACATACTCCAGGCTCCCCCGGTTTCCAGGTATCTCCTCGGCGTCCTTCCCCTGGACGGACGATTCTCCCTTTCGGTAGGCACGGGCAGAATGGCCGCGGCCAGGGCCCTCTCATCCATTCCCCCGCACATCCGATCGGGACGGGCCTGGCTGCCGTCCCTCTGCTGCGCCTCCCTGGCGTCTCCCTTTCTCCGCCTGGGATTCCGGCTTTTCTTCTACTCCGATCCCCAACGGGCGCCCCTTCCGGAGCTGCTGCCGGGGGATGTGTTTCTGTACATTCACTTCTGCGGCTTCCCCAACCGCTCGGTGGAGGAAGCACTCCGTTCCCTGCCGGCGGAAAACAGGCCCGTCATTATTGAAGACTGCGTCCATGCGCTTTTTAGCCGGGGTGTGGGAACCTTCGGCGACTTCACCCTGTACAGCTTCCGGAAATTTCTTCCCGTGCCGGACGGCGGTCTTCTCACCTCCCGGCTGCCCCTCGACGAAAAGCTCGCCCCGCCCCTTGAAAAATTTGTCTCTCTCAAGACGGCGGGGCTGATGACGGGAGAGCCCGCATTTTTCAGGCAGGGAGAGGCTGTGCTCGACAGCGACGACGAGACGCGAGAGCCTTCAGCCATGGGAAGGCTGCTTCTCGACCGGCTTCCATGGGAACACATTCCGGCCGCGCGGCGGAAAAACTATTCATTCCTCGCCGGGCGGCTCGGACTGCCGGTCCTTCAGGTCGGAACCGTGCCGCTGGGAGTTCCCTTCAGGGTGGAAAGCGGAAAGGCAGAACTGGAACGACGACTTCGGGCGGAAGGCTTCGAGCCGCCCCTGTCGTGGGACGCCCCTCCGGACGCTCCTTCGGACGAGGCGGAAAAACTGGTGGTCCTTCCATGCGACGAACGGCTGGAGGAGAAGGACCTGGAAGACTTGGCCGCCGTCTGCAGGAGCAGGCTATAATGGAGCGGGGAACCGACGGTCTTCCAACCGCCAGGCAGGCGAGGAGGTCCGTACCATGCCGGAAATACAGATCGAGGCCTTCTTCTTCGAGGATCCTGTAGGGTACGCCCAGGAGGCCCGGTCATTTCCTTTCTCTGCCCTCAGGCCGATCTTCGGCCAGGAAAAGGCTCCGACCGAGCTGTAATTTCCGATACCTGTTCCGGCCGGGGAAGACTCCTACTTTTTTCCGCCGGAAGGGAGCAGAAGCGACGCCAGGTAGACCGCAGACGCCACCAGGATGATCACCGCTCCCGCGGTGAGGTTGAACCGCACGGCCAGGGCGAGCCCCCCGAGGGAGAAGGCGGTGCTGAGGACACAAGAGACCCCCATCATGGTCCAGAGGGATCTGGAGTATTTTTCCGCCACCGACGGAGGTATGGTAAGCAGGGCGATCACCAGGATGAGCCCCACCACCCGGATAATGAGCACCACCGCCACGGAGATGAGCACCACCACAACGAAGTGGAGCAGCGTCACCGGCACGCCCCTCGTCCGGGCGAAGTCCTCGTCGTAGGAGAAGGCCGCGATTTCGCGGCTCCAGAGCATTCCGACAAACAGGGTCACCGCCAGGAGCCCCGCCATGAGCAGCAGATCCTCCCGGGCCACTGTGAGGATGCTTCCGAAAAGGTAGCTCATGAGGTCAGCCCCGTAGCCGGGAGTGAGGTCGGCGAAGATGATCCCCGCCGCCATCCCGGCGGCCCAGATGACGCCGATGATAGCGTCCGCCCGAGAGGCTTTCCTCAGCATGATCCAGGCCATGAGCAGGGCCAGCGCCAAGGAGAACCCCACGGCACCCAGCCTGGGGGAAATCCCGATGTAGAGGGCGAGGCCCACCCCGCCGTAGGCCGCATGGGCCACCCCCCCGGCGAGGATAACGTACCGCTTCACCACAACCATGGTCCCCAGGATTCCGCACAGACCGCTGCACAGCAGGGCGGCCCAGAGGGCGTTCCGCATGAACTCGAACTGCAGCAGGTCAGTCATGGCTGCACTTCTCACCGTCGTGATCGTGGACGGCCAGCACCCGGTGGGGAATTCCGTGGGCCACAAGCTCCACGGGGCACTTTCCCCAGACCTGTTCCATGGCATCGGGGCCGATTTCCGCCGAATCATGGTAAAACACCTTCCTGTTGACGCAGGCCACGGCGGTGGCATGGGCGGAGACGGCAGACATGTCGTGGCTCACCATCACCACCGTCAGCCGTCCGCAGAGCTCGCCCAGCAGGGTCAGCAGCATGTCCCGGGTCTCCGGGTCAATGCTCGCGAGGGGTTCGTCGAGGAAGAGGATGCCGGGGTCCGAGGCCAGGCCCCTGGCGATGAGCACCCTCTGCCGCTGTCCCTGGGACAGCTCCCCCATGGACCTCCCCGCCAGGGACTCTATTTTCAGGGCCTTCAGCGCCTCCATTGCGACCTCCCGGTCTTTTCTGCCATAGGAAAGCCTTCTTCCCGGAAACCCGAGTCTCCCCTGGAGCACTACCTCCAGGGCGGTGATGGGGAAATCCCTGTTTCGTCCCGTGTCCTGGGGGACGTATCCTGCCACGGAGCGGTCCTCCCCGGGCTTCTTCCCGAAGACGGAGATCGTTCCCGATTCGGGGACGAGCAGGCCCAGGGCGAGCTTCAGCAGCGTTGTCTTGCCCCCCCCGTTGGGGCCGATGATGATCAAAAATTCCCCCTCGGGAACAGAAAAGGTCACGTCCCTGAGAACGGGGTCCGTTCCGTAGGAAAAATTCACTTCCCGGAACGAGAGAGCGTTTTTCGTTTCCGCCATGACATCACGATTCCTTCCCTTTCGCTTTTCGCCGGTACCGGCGCATCCCGGGCCGGTTTCTACTCCCGCCGGCCACCGCCGCAAGTGTACCCCACTTCGGATCCGGTTGAAAGACCTGAAGATGAGGTAAAATGGAGGCGTTTCAATCTTCAAACGAACGGGGGAGATACTATGAAGGCCATTCTCGATGAAGCGCAGGCCATGTCGGGCGAGATCACCGCATGGCGGCGCTCGCTTCACGAAATTCCGGAACTGGGTCTTGAAACGCCGAAAACAGCCGCCTTTATCGTGCAGGAACTGAAAAAAATGGGTGCGGAGGACATTCGGGAAAAAGTGGGAGGGTGGGGCGTAACGGCCCTCGTCAGGGGAGCCCTTCCTGGTAAGACGCTGGCGGTTCGGGCCGACTGCGACGCCCTTCCCATCAAGGAGGAGACGGGACTTCCCTTTGCATCGAAGAACGGTCTCATGCACGCCTGCGGTCACGACGCCCACACCGCCATGGCCCTGGGCGCGGCGAAACTCCTTCTCGCCAGAAAGAACGAGCTTGCCGGCACGGTGAAGTTCATCTTCCAGCCGGCGGAGGAAAACGTCCTCGGAGCGAAGGCCATGATCGACGACGGAGTACTGGAAAACCCGGCTGTAGACGCCCTCATCGGCCTCCACACGGGCTGTCTCTGGAAAGACATCGGCTTCGGCGAGATCGGCGTCAGGTACGGGTCCCTTATGGCGGCGGTGGACCGCTTCATCATCACCTTCAAGGGCAAGGGCGGCCACGGAGCCACACCCCACCTCGCCGTGGACCCGGTCACCATGACGTCCACCGCGGTGCTGGAGCTCCAGACCATCCTCAGCAGGGAGCTTTCACCCCTCGACCCGGCGGTGCTCACCATCGGCCGCATCGAGGGCGGCAGGGCGTTCAACATCATCGCCGAGAGCTGCGTCATCGAGGGAACCGTCCGGACCCTCAGCCCGGCCACCCGGGCCTTCGTGGAGGAGCGGATCCGCACCATAGCCTCCAGGGTCGCCGAGGGAATGCGGGGCGAGGCGGAAGTGAAGTACGAGGCCGGACCTCCCGCCCTGATCAACGACACGGAGTTCACGAAGAAGTTCCAGGCCTTCGCCGCCGGTGTCGCTGGGGCGGACAAGGTGAAGGAAATCTCCGAACCCACCATGGGAGGGGAGGACGTGGCCTTCTTCCTGGAAAAAGTGCCGGGCACATTCTTCGCCCACGGATCGTGCAACCCGGACAAGGGGCAGGTCTACCCCCATCACAACCCGAAATTCGATATCGACGAGGACGCCCTTCCCCTGGGAAGCGCCCTCTTCGCCGGGTTCGCCCTCACCTGGCAGAAGTAGGGAAAAGAGAATAATTCCCGCCCCACGCTTTCGTTCTCAATTGTGCTTTTTGGTATGATATAATAGTGAATGAATTATCATATCAAGTGAGGTGTTGTTCATGTCCAGAATCATGATCGCCCCGGGGAAGTACATCCAGGGCTACGGAGAACTGAAGCGGCTGAAGGATCATATCGGGGCGATGGGAAACAGATTCCTCGTGCTCATCAGCAGTGGAGGGCGCAGGCGCCTTGAGGCCGTCCTCAATGCCGGCTTCGGCGGAAACGAATCCGCCCTCGTGTTCGAAACCTTCAACGGAGAGTGTTCCAGAACCGAAATCGAACGCATCCGGACCGTCTGCCGGGAGAAGAAGTGCGACGCTGTTGTCGGCGTGGGTGGAGGCAAGATCTTGGACACCGCCAAGGCTGCGGCCTACTACGAAAAAACGCCCGTGATCATCGTCCCCACCATCGCGTCCACCGACGCGCCATGCAGCGCCCTGTCGGTGATTTACACGGACGAAGGCGTGTTCAGCGAATACCTCGTCCTGCCGAAGAACCCCGATGCTGTGCTCATGGACACCGAGGTTATCGTCAACGCCCCCGCCCGGCTGCTCGTCGCCGGCATGGGCGACGCCCTGGCCACGTACTTCGAGGCCCGGGCCTGCATTGCCGCCGACAAGACCAACATGCCCGGCGGGCACGCCACAAAGGCTGCCCTCGCCCTGGCGGAACTCTGCTACGACACCCTCCTCGAGGACGGCCTCAAGGCCCTACTCGCCGTGGAAACAGGGAGCTGCACCAAGGCTGTGGAAAACATCGTCGAAGCCAACACCTTCCTCAGCGGGCTCGGCTTCGAAAGCGGCGGACTGGGCGCAGCCCACGCCGTCCACAACGGGTTCACCGTCCTGGAGGAGTGCCACGGGCTCTACCACGGGGAGAAGGTCGCCTTCGGAACGCTGGTGCAGCTCGTCCTCGAGAACGCCCCCGAGGAGGAACTGGAGGAAGTTCTGGGCTTCTGTGCCTCCGTAGGCCTGCCCGTGACCCTCGAGGAAATGGGCGTGAAGGAAGCGGGCCGGGCCCGGATCATGGACGTCGCCAGGGCCGCCTGCGCCCCAGGAGAGACCATCCACAACATGCCCTTCGCCGTCACCCCCGAGGACGTGTGTTCCGCCATCCTCGCCGCCGATGCCCTCGGACGGCACTTCACGGCCTAATCCAGTAAAAAACTGTCCAGGGACTGACCGGCCCTCCCAAAACTTCGGGAGGGCCGGTTTTTCAAAACAGCTTCCCGTTTCTTCGTTCCGTTCAACACATATCGAAAAAAGTTCCTGATCAGCAGTAGAGCCTTCTTTGCACTTTTTTGCTGAAAATCGGTCTTGTCCAAAATAGGTTTTTTGAAAAAACTACATGCCCCCAGTACGGCCCTTGAGATATTCTTCATGCGCCGACAAAAAAATTCCTCAAGCACCGGGGGGGGGGACGCACTCCTGCTAAAGCCCGCGAGTCTGTTCAGTCAATTGTTTTCCGAGATTTTAACGGCAGTGAACTTTGACAACCTGGTCGCCGCATGGGGCGCAGAACGTCATGCCTTCGCGAAGCCCTGGAAAATTCAGGGGCAATTTCAGTTTTCGATTTTATCTGGAGCAGCAGTGAGAAAAAGTGTTAAAAAAGGGGAGCAGCCGCAAAGCCGCTTCCGGACGGCACTTACTCTTTTTTGTAATCCTGCCGGATGGGGTGGAACACGTCGATCATGAAGCTGTCCGTCACGGCGTACACCGCATGGGGCTCTCCCGGCGAGAGGACGAGGACGCATCCTTCGTCGAGCGGGATCTTCTCTCCCTTGACGGAGATCTCCACCTTTCCCGACACCACGTTCACCACCTGCTCGTGGGAGTGGTCATGAAGAGGAAAAACCGCTCCCGCATCCATGTTCCAGTAGGCCACCGTCATGTTCTCCGAGTGAACGAACCTGGCCCTGAGGCCGGGAAGAATTTGTTCCTGTTCCAGCCGGTTCATGTCGACAAGTTTCACGGCCATTCCTCCTTCACACCGAATTTTCGGAATTATTATAGCATACAGGGAAAAGGATTGAAGGGATCTATACCGTCTCCAGCCTAAATCCGCGGCAGCGGGGAGCGTCACCGGCGCTCGCCTGGGCCGCCGCCTGAAGCGAGCCTGTCCACGGGGCGAGGAGCGTCCATCGACAATCGACACAGGCCTCGTGATGCTGTCGTCCGTGCCCGCCGCACCCTGGGTATTCTCCCGGGGCAGTTTCTCCGGTGCGAAGCCGGGAATGTCCTCGCAGGCGCCGGAAAAACCGCCCATGTCGGAAGGACAGGAGATCCCAGGACCACATCATCAGGGGCGGGCCGGCCAGAAGATCCTCGAGACGCGCCTGTTTCGCTCCCTCTCGGTGACGTCCTCGGCCCACAAGAGGCAGGATGTCCGGTTTCCCTCGCCGGGGCGAAAAAGCCCCGGATCCCTCCAAACGGACAGGCGTCCGGTATTCTTCCCTCCCGGCAACCGCGTACACCAAGACTGAGCCGGCCTCTCAAGAGGCCGGCTCAGTCTTGGTGTACGCGAAAGACTATTTCGATTCGCGGATCAGCTTGTTCAGTTCTTTGATAAGAGGCTGCATGTCAGCGGAGGAAGCCCGTCTTCCCAGAGCGTTCTCGGCGGTAATGGACTTTCCCCAATAGTCTTTGTTTGTCTGTTCGCTCACTCCGACGGAAGCTCCCTTGAGAGAAACTCCGGCGAACAATCCCTTTGTCATGGAATAGCTGTAAATCGACGCGTCAAACTTATAGTCGGTTCCAAGCTCCCCCCTCCGTCCCACGGGGCCTGCGGCCACGGCGATATCGCCTCCGAGAGTCACGTTGTTCTCCATAAATCCTTTAAAACCGTCGTCGTTGGTGATTACAAGAACCAGAGATATGGACTGGGCGCCTATCTGCAGCCCGTAGGAAACACCCGTCACCGAGGCGAAGGAAGGTCCGTACCAATTTCCGGTATTGTTGTCGCGGCGGAGCACCAGTCCTTCACCGTATTGGGCTCCGAACACAAAAGCCGCTTTGAGAACGGACGGGAAAATCGCCACGCCCCTGGCCTGCTGGAGCAGGTCACCCATTGTTCCCGCATCCTCCTGCGCAGACATCTCACGCAGGATTGTCACCGAGTCCTGTATCAGCCCTTTCGGTGCGGCGGCGAAAGCCTTGCCCGCTGAACCTGCCCAGAAAATCAGCACGAAAGAAAAAACGGTCGCCAAAAACATCCTTGTGTTGCGTTTCATCATTGAAACCCCCATTCGTTGTTAGTCTCTTTACATGTTCATTATTATACCACAACATAGTATAAAATAATAAAAATTTTTTATTTTGGGTATTTTAAATCAAGGCTTGCCGCGAGCCTTTTAACCAAGTCAGAGATCGGCGGGAACACCTCCAAAGCGTCGGATTGCAGAAGAAAAAAACACTGGTGCCGCAGGATAACTATAAATAAGTATTAAATATACAAATCATGCTACTAATTATTATATATACAAGAAATTATTTTTGTGCTATAGTGTAGTTCTGAAATATAGGAATATTTCAAATTGATGAAAGAAGAGGTGATACCATGAAAAAGGTCACAAAACACTCGATGTACGGGGTGGTTTTAGCGGCGGCGATCATCGGTTTACTTTCCTCCACTCCGGCTCAGGCATGGCAGGGAGCGCAAAAATGGGTTTTTGGCGCGGAAACGAGCGTTTCCGGCTCCCCCCTCGTCGTAGGAGACGTTCTTCTTATAGGGGACAACAACGGGAAACTGTACGCTCTCGACAAGAATTCGGGCAAGGCGCTGTGGTCTTTCAATACTGGGGCTTCAATCAAAGGTCGGCCCGCAGTCATCGAAAAAAACGTCTATTTCGGCGGTACGAACGGAACTTTTTTCGCTCTGGATGTGAACACCGGGACCGAACGCTGGCGCTACAGTCCGGCGGAAGTCAACACTCCGGGAGGATCATGGTCATCCCCGGCGGCAGGCGATGGGCGCGTCTATTTTAACAGCGTCGACGGCAAAGTGTATGCCCTCAGCGGAAGCACGGGGAATCTTCTCTGGAACTACGACACGGGCAGGGGGCTCCGCTCCGCTCCGGCGTACAGCGACGGCCTTGTTTTCATCGGAGCGTACGAAGGCGTCTTCCACGCCCTGAACGCGAAAACCGGCCACAGAGAGTGGGGCGGCGGAAGCGGCGGCGCAATAGGTTCAGCCGCGGCGGTATCTGATGGAGTGGTGTACTTCGGCAGTTGGGACGGCACGCTTCAAGCCGTGCTCATCAAGGGAGTTGTTCCCCAGTGGAAATTTGACGCGGGCGAATCCATAACAACATCCGCGGCAGCAGCCGGAGGGCGGCTTTTCTTCGGCACGATCAACGGAAAGATGATCGCTCTCGATAAAGCCTCAGGGACCAGGATATGGGAGTTCGCCGTTCCGGGGGGCATTCACTCCACACCGGCGGTGCACGAAGGGATCGTTTTCTTTGGAAGCGACGGAGGCACTTTTTACGGCCTTGACGCCGCAAGCGGACGGGAAGTATGGAAGTTCAAATCGGACAGGGAGATTATGTCGGATCCTGTAGTTGCGGACGGCGTGCTCTATTTCGGCGGTTTTGACGGAAAAGTCTACGCATTCGAATAGAATCCGTCCTGTTCGGCTGCATAGCCATATTCTCAGCAAATACCTGAAACAACCGCAACAAAGCGAAAAAAGGAGCTGGAAGATTTGAGAAAAAATTATATTCACATCATGGTGGGTTCGGTTCTATTCCTTCTGCTGACGGCGTCGTTCGGATGGGCCGCCATGGGAGAGGTGCAGAACTTTACATTTCACGGGATAGGACCGGAAGATGTCCTCGGTCCGGGTGAAAACGCCACCCCCGACGGCAAGCCGGATGCATCGTTTTCCCTCAATCTGTCGGGAATCGGAGGGGCTCTTTCCGGCATCTCTCTGCAGTCTGAAAACGGCGGTTCATCATGGGATACGGTTGCAGGCAACGGCATCCCCGGAATGCAGGTCAAGGAAAGCGGCGGCAAAGTGATAGCGGAGAGCGGCGGAGGAATGTCCCTGACGCCGTTCCTTATGGGAATGGGAATTACGTTCATTGTCCCTGACGACGGATCGATCGCCGGGGGTGGGAAATTCACCGTCACGGCGCGGTTTGTGGACGGTTCCGAAAGCCATTCCACAATTTCGATTCCCGGCACCGCAAAAGCGGTTTCCCCGACAGCCGGCGATGTTGAAATTGTGTACGCCCGAATGACGGGAAAAGGAACGAGAGACCTCACGGGGCGCAACAAGAGGCTTCGCGGCGACGGCACCGCTGATTACGGAATCCAGGCTGTCCTCCAGGGTACGGGAACCCTCACGGGAGTGACCGTACGCAGTATCGAAGGGAAATCGGCGCAATGGGACACCTTTACGAACAGCAATTCATGGCTTGTGGTTGTCATGCAGTCCGACAAAGTGCTGAACAAGCCCGACGGGAGCATGGATATGCAGCTTCGAGGAAAATCTGTTCTCGATCTGCTGGTAACGGACAACGGCGCCATTGCGAACGGAAAATCCCGTTTTGAAGTCAGTTTCACATTCTCGGATGGAGCCGTTGCTGCACGAGTTGTGGAAACGGAAGGCCCAAGTTCTTCGGAAGGGACTTTTTCAGGATCGGCGGTTCTCAGCGGCTCCGGAACGCGAGATCTGGCAGGTAAGAACGAACACAGGAGGGGCAGCGGCACGAACGACTGGAAGGTGGATCTCAAGGTAAACACTCCGGGTACTCTGAACGGGATGAAAATCGAAAACACCTCCGGTTCCGCCGGACACTGGGACACGATCCCCGGAAACGGGCGATGGCTCATCGTGGCTACAGAACCGAACGGCAACATCCTGAACCGGTCCGACGGATCAGTCCTGATCGCCATTTCCAGGGAAACCGAACTCGGACTGTGGATAGAGGACAACGGCTCTCTGGGCGACCGCGACGTCGTTTCGCGCATAACGCTTATGTATGACGACGGAAGAACGCTTTCAAAAGAAATCGTCTGCCGGATCGGGACGGATCGCCCGGATCGTCCGGATCGGGGAAAGAGGCAGGACGGCAGGAGAGAAGTGAGCTTCTCCGGCCCCAGACAGGCGTCCAGCAGCGATTACGTCGGCGCCCGCGAGCGCATCGGACCGGACGGCAGTTTTGACTGGCTCTTCGAGTTTCAGATCACGGGAAAGGGACAAGTGGAAGCGATCATGGTTGAAAGCATCGGCACTTCTTCCGGTGTATGGGACACCGTTCCCGGAAACGGCAACTGGGCTCTCGGCGTGGTTCTTCCCGGAAAAGGGGGCAAGGGGCTGTTGAACAACTACGACGGATCCGTATCTTTCGAGGTTCCTCCCAACCACAACCTCCAGGTCTTTTTAGAGGACAACGGCAGCCTCCGCCAGGGCGCGTCGAACTTCAGGATCTCCGTGACATGGAGCGACGGCACCGTGACGACAGCAACAAGCTAGCAGCGAAAAAGGGGGGATGGAGAGGAAATGCTCTTCTTCCCCCCTTTGAAAAACGGAAAAGGAACCCGGCGTTTTGGTAAATTTTTGAAACGAGATCCGAATATTCTGCGTGACGTGTTTTTTCCCATATTCGGCCAACAGAATGTCTCGCCCGGGGAAGACGGGGTTTTTCAGAGGTTCCTTAACACATTAATCGATATTATTCAGAGGTTCTTAAATCAGAATGTCCTTAACAAATCAGTCTCAAACAGCTACGCAAAGCCCTGGAAATTCAGGGTGTCATTTCAGTTTTCGACCTATTTCGGACAGCAGTGGAATCTCCATAAAGATACTTCTTCAAAAATCCTCCCAGTAAAAACCTACCACACTAGTTAGAATAAATTGCTATTAATTTAATAAAACACATTTAATATATTATTCTTGACTTTATTTTTCAAATAGTATATAATCATTTTCTCGGTAGAGGATCTGGAACCGATGATCGACATATGCGGTCGAGGGAAGTCGTGTTATCCAGTGAAAGTGTCGTCCGTTTTCAACGGAAAGGAGGGGAAAGAATATGTTAGAAACAGTTGCTGTTGTGCTGATTGTTCTTTGGATTCTGGGTATGGTCTCATCCACCACCATGGGCGGACTGATACATGTCCTCCTTGTAATAGCAGCAGTGGTGATTCTGATTCGGGTGATTCAAGGCCGGAGGGTCTTATAGAACCGCTCGAACGCACCCGTACGAACGATGATTCTGAGGTTCAGGTTTTGAACCATAATCGAAGGTTTTTTCCTAAGGAGGAAGTATAATGGGTATAATGAGAATTTTAGCAATACTGTTGATCATAGCAGGCGTTCTTGGATTGGCCTACGGAGGTTTCACCTACACGCAGGCAACTCATGAGGCCCAGTTGGGACCGATCGGCCTGTCGGTGGACGAGAATCATATGATCTCCATCCCGATTTGGGTCAGCATTACGTCGATTGCTGTCGGCGGCGTGGCTCTGTTCTTCGGAGGAAAACTGATCTGATCCGCTTCTTTGCGGAAGGCAAATTTCTGTGAGACAGGTCCGGAGGTAAATGAATCACATAGGGAGATGGTTGGTGTGAGTACAAAAGAAGCATATAAAATTAAGATCGAGGCAGAACTGGAACTGGCCAAGGCCCAATTGAACCAACTGAAGGCTCGGGCAAAGATTTCTTCGGCTGATGCGGCTATCGAATTCTCCAAGGAGATTCAGGATCTTGAAAAGAACTTGAGCAATACGAAGACCAAGTTAAAGGACCTGGCCGCCGCTGACGATACCGTCTGGACGGATTTCAAAGAGGGTGCGGACCACGCCTGGAGCGCTTTGAAAACTTCCGTCAGCAATGCCGCCGCCAAGTTTCAAAAGTAAGAAAAAAGGAAAACCCCGGCCGGCCCCTCCTCGGGGGGCTTGCCGAGGTTTTTTCCGGATCTCTCTTGTCATTGCCGCATAGGTCCGGATTACGGAAAAAAGGCTGGATGTGATTCCGTGCTGTTTTCAGGCATTGTCGAATAGTATTCCGGCCCGGGTGTGTTCCTTCGTTTGTTGGAGATTAGGAGATTAGGAGATTAGGAGAATGATCATAATCCCGGTGCATCGGCTGTCCGGTCAGGGCGGCTCTGTTTCAGGAGTATCGGGAAAATCTGGAAAGGACTTGAGAAGCGACAAGAGGAGATGGCGCAATGTATGCAATTACAAAGGAAGCCTATAGACGTAAAATACAGGCTCAATTGGGTTTTGCGCACGCACTGTTTAAGTTAAAGGAATTGAAGAAGAAGAACGCACATTCGGCTGCCGAGAGTCCCAAGGAAATAAGCGATCTTGAAAAGAAAATCGAAGAGACGAGAAAACGCCTGAACGAGCTTTTCGAAGCTGGAGACGAGGCCTGGGAGAATATCGACGACGTATCCGAGGAATTATGGACCGAGTTGAAGACTGCCGTGAACAACGCTGTTCTCAAAATTGGAAAATAAATGAAAACCTCGATAATCACCCTTCAGGGTCCTTTGTCGAGGTTTTTTCAACAAAAGGAATCCCTGGAGCGCTGCGGAAAATCAGGGCGGGCGGCAAATCCCGGCCTTTGAAGACAGGTTCCCGAGAAAAAAAGCGTCCCCCGCGGGGGACGCTTTTTTATTCGCTTCTACCGCAGCATCGTTCAGATCAGGGCTTGATAAGCACAGGATCATTTACGACTCCGAAATGCCGGAACAGGCCCTCCCTTACCACCTGCACCTGCACGGGCTTGACCACTTCGCCGATCTCGTCGAAGCCGCCTATGATGCCGGTGAGACCGTTATAGTCCTTCACGGCGGC